>CALMVM010000173.1:3784-13658 GCA_937873255.1 uncultured Verrucomicrobiota bacterium
GGGCAGGACCATTCGCTGAGTTTTACCGCCAAGGTCATCACCGTGCCGGAGTTCGAGTTGCCCGCTTACAAGGAGCTTCCCGTGCGCGTGCCCTCCGAGGAAATCACGGACGCCGACGTGGACAAGGCGCTCGACAGCCTGCGCCAGCGGCTGGCCGACTTCTCCGACATCGAGGGGCGGGGGCTGGAGATGGACGATTTCTGCATCCTCGACTTCGCCGGCCGCGTGGACGGCAAGCCCGTCAACGAGGCGATCCCCACCGCACCGAAGGAACTCGCCGGCAAGGAGGGCTTCTGGATCAAGCTCGGGCCGGACACGCTCCTGCCCGGCTTCAGCCAGGCGCTGCTCGGCGCGACGGCGGGCGAGCCGCGTGATTTCACGCTGGACGTGCCCGAGGATGTCCCGCTGGAAGCCCTCAAGGGTAAGAAGCTCGAGTACACCGTGAAGGTGCGCGAACTCAAAAAGCAGGAACTGCCCGCCCTCGACGACGAATTCGCGGGCAAGGTCATGCCGGGCAAGACGCTCGAAGAACTGCGCGGCTTGGCGCGCACGCAGCTCACCAGCGAGCGCGCGGCGTCCATTGAAGACCTCAAGCGCCAGCAAATCCTCGCCCAACTCAACGGCGTGACCACGTTCGAACTCCCCGCCGACTTCGTGCGCGGCGAGACGCGCCGGATCATGGGCGACATCGTCAAGCAGAACCAGGAACGCGGCGTCAGCGACGAGGAAATCCGCGACAACGAGACGACCATCGTCGAGAACGCGGGCGCGGCGGCGCGCGAGCGGCTCAAGGGCGCGTTCATCCTCACGCGCATCGCCGAAAAAGAAGGCATCAAGGTCACGCAGGAGGAGATGCAAGGCAAGCTCACCAACCTCGCCGCGCGCCACGGCATGGCGATGGACAAGCTCATCAAAAATCTGCGCGAACGCGAGGCTTTCGGGCAGATCGAAGAGGAGATCCTGCTGGGCAAGACCCTTGCGTTCCTGAGTGCGAATGCTAAGGTGGAGACACTCGCGCCCGGCGAGGCCGAGGCCCAGGCCGGCGCGGCGGAATCCCAGCCCGAGACACCCACTTTATGACCCATTTTCCCAGCTTCAATTGGCCCGCGACTTCCCCGTTGACGCCCACGGACGCCAGCGCCATCGCGGCCGTCGCGCCGAAGAACGCGTATTACCCGACCCCGTACGTCATCGAACGCACCGGGCGCGGCGAGCAGTCTTACGACATTTATTCCCGGTTGCTCAAGGACCGGATCATCTTCCTCGGTACGGCGATTGACGATCAGGTCGCCAACGCCGTCATCGCCCAGCTTCTGTTCCTCCAGATGGAGGACCCGAAGAAGGACATTCACATTTACATCAACTCGCCCGGCGGCAGCGTCACGGCGGGGCTCGCCATTTACGACACGATGCAATTCGTGACGTGTGACGTGACGACCTATTGCCTCGGCATGGCCGCGAGCATGGGCGCGGTGCTGCTTTGCGCGGGGACGCGCGGCAAGCGTTACGCGCTGCCCAACTCCGACATCATGATCCACCAGGTCAGCGGCGGCGCGCAGGGCCAGGCCAGCGATGTGGAGCGGACGGTGGAGTTCATGTTCAAGCTCAAGAAGCGCCTCATCAAGATCCTCGCCGACCATTGCGGCCAGCCCGAGGATAAGGTGAAGAACGACTCCGACCGCGATTACTACATGAGCGCGGCCGAGGCCAAGAACTACGGGCTGGTCGATCAGGTCGTCGAGTCCCGCAAGGAACTCAAGGCCGAGAGCAAGCCCGAGCTGACTTCCACGACCCAGGCGATGCTCGACAACGCCATCGACGCGGACTTGGCCGGAGGGGCGAACAGCCCCGCGCGCGAGGAATCCCGCTAGCGGCGGTTGAACGGCCCGGGCCGGCGCGTGTCGAAATTTCTGTTCCTACGGCTTGTCTTTTGGCACGCCGTTCGCTCTACTGGTTGATCCCGACGCTTTTCGATGGCCCGCGCTTCCAACCTCACGATGTGCTCCTTCTGTGGCAAAAGCCACGCGGAGGTGCGCAAGCTCATCGCCGGCCCCGGGGTGTACATCTGCGACAGTTGCATCAACGTCTGCAAGAACATCCTCGATAAGGAACTCAACGACGACGCGCGTCGGCAATCGACCATCCTGCGTGTCCCCAAGCCCAAGGAGATCCGCGCGCAACTCGACCGTTACGTCATCGGCCAGGATACGGCGAAGAAGGTGCTGTCGGTGGCGGTGCACAACCACTACAAGCGTATCACGCAGACCGGTTCGTCGGACAGCGTCAACTCGCTGGCGATGGACCCGCTCGCCGACGTGGAGATTGAGAAGAGCAACATCCTGCTCATGGGCCCGACCGGCTCGGGCAAGACGCTCCTCGCCCGCACGCTGGCGCGCATCCTCGACGTGCCGTTTTGCATCGCCGACGCCACGACGCTGACGGAAGCCGGTTACGTGGGCGAGGACGTGGAGAACATCATCCTGCGCCTGTTGCAGAACGCCGATTACGATGTGAAGCGGGCCGAGATCGGCATCGTCTACATCGACGAGATCGACAAGATCGGGCGCAAGACCGACAACGTGAGCATCACGCGCGATGTGTCCGGTGAGGGGGTACAGCAGGCGCTCCTGAAGATTTTGGAAGGCAGTTCGTGCAACGTGCCGCCGCAAGGCGGTCGCAAGCACCCGCACCAGGAATACATCCAGGTGAACACGGAAAAAATCCTGTTCATCTGCGGCGGGGCGTTCGTCGGGTTGGACAAGATCGTGCAACGCCGCCTCGGCGGGAAGACGCTCGGGTTCAACCTCGCCGCGTTGCGGCCGACCGGGACGCCGGCGGAGATCGAGCACGCGACCTCGCCGCTGCCGGAGCCGGAGGATTTGCTGGCGTTCGGGATGATCCCGGAGTTTGTCGGCCGCCTGCCGGTGCTGACGCAGATCGAGCCGCTGACCGAGGACGAGTTGATGCTCGTGCTGACCGATCCGAAAAACGCGATGGTCAAGCAGTACAGCAAGCTTTTTGCGATGGAAGGCGTCAACCTGACGGTGACGCGCGACGCCCTGCGCGCGCTGGCGGCGCAGGCGGTCAAGAAAGGCACCGGCGCGCGGGCGCTGCGGAGCCTGTTGGAGCGATTGATGCTCGACGTGATGTACGACCTGCCGAGCCGCGAGGACATTGCGGACGTGACGGTCAACCGCGCCGTCGTCGAGGGCCGGCGCAGTCCGTTGATCCGCAAGAAGCAGGATCAGGACGCAGCTTGAGGAGGCGGGTCATCTGGTGCTAGGTCTCTGGCAAAAGGTGCCGGCCAAGTTCGCGTGATCATCGGCCGTGCGCTTCGCTGCTGTGTAACGTCACGCAAAAAAGCAGACGCGTCAGGACATGCCGAAACTCGCCGCCATTGCGCCGATCATCTGGGCCAAGTGGGGCAGCACCTGTCTGGAAGCGCTGCGCCAGGAAGCTTTGGAAGCTGTCGACGGGCTTGCGTTCGAGGCGATGAATTCGGATGATGGCATCCGTACGCTGCTGATCGTCTGTACAACTGGCGCTGTGCAGATACGTGCCGTCAAAGAAGCGTTTCCGCTCAAACCGATTACCCGGCCGGTAGATTGGAAAGGTTACAGCGTCGCGGAGATGATCTTCAAGACGGAAAAAGGCAGCGGCATCGGTCATCAGGAACTCTGCGACAAAGACGGCGGAACCTCCATCGTCCTGTGCGCAACCCGCCCGGCATCCGTGCGGATGCTCGAAAAACTCTTCGACCTTCCCGAGTGATGAGCCTGGACACAAAAAGCGTCGACCGGATCAAACTCGGCTGTCCGGCTCGGCCTGCTGCCGAAGCCTTCTGCGGCTGCGCTTGGCCCTCACGGATGTTCGTCGCGCGAGCGGCTGGAATCAAAGAGACCTATCCGTGCTGGGACTTGGCTTTTGCGGCGTGTTCCACATCGCGGAAACTTACCCCAACCTGCGAGCCGAACAGCGGATGCTTGCCGAGTTTCGAGGCGGTGAGTTGCGGGGAAGTCAGGCCGCAGAGGAAACGCGCCACCTGCCGCGAGGAACCGAGCGCCCGGGGGTGTTCGCGCCGCAACGCGCGCACCGCCCCGGCATCGAAGACGACGGCGGCCTGCGCGCGATCGGTGATCGGCTGCGGCGGGTCGCCGAGGCAGACGGAACAGTGGCCGCAATCTCGCTTCCGCTCCTCGCCAAAATGCGCCAGCAGCCGGCGCACGATGCAGCCGGGGCCTTCCGCCAGCGCCACCACCTGTTCAACGCGCCGCAGATCACTGTCCTCGCGGGTCTGGAAACGCTTGACCAAGGTTTGCTTCAAGCTCTCGGCGTCCGATGGACGGTTCTTGACGCGGTATCCCTGGCGGAGGCCCGCGACCTTCAGCGTGAGGTCGCCTTGTTCCTCCAGATAATTGAGGGCCTTCACGATGCGGTCGCGCGTGGTGCCCAGTTCCCGGACGGTGCTCGCCACGTCGAGGTGGGACCAGATCGCGGCCTTGGTCGCATGGCCCAGGAGTCCGCGCACGAACTCGCCGCGCTCGCCCGCAAACCGGGCAAAAATTTCCTCGACCGGCCGCCGGGCGCGTAGCTGGTACTCCGTGTAAAACGCGGCAGTCGTCGTGATCACATCCTCCAGTTCGAGGTAAGCGAACAGCGTCGTGACCACGAGCGGACGCATGTCGTGCTTGCGCGACAGGTCGTAGTTGGAAACGTCGAACTCGCCGTCGTGCGTCAGCACTTCGTCCACCAGCGAGCCGACGGCCCCGGCGTCGGGCGTATCGCCATAGGTGAAATTCTCCAGCACGGTCACATCCGCCCCGCACGCGAGCATTTCGCAGGTCGCCGGCTCGCCGTCCCGCCCGGCCCGGCCGATTTCCTGCGAGTAGTTTTCGAGGCTCTTGGGCAAATTGAAATGGTAGACGTAGCGAATGTCCGCCTTGTCGATGCCCATGCCGAAGGCAATCGTCGCCACCACGACCGCGTCCCCGGACGCCATGAACCAATCCTGCACGGCGGCGCGTTCCTCGTTCGGCAATCCGGCGTGATAGGCCCGCGCGGGCAGTCCTTCCCGGGCGAGGGCGGCGGCCACGGTCTCGGCGGTGCGCTGGAGGGTCACGTAGACGACCGTGGGACCGCGCGGGCGGCGGCGCAGCCGTTCGAGCAGCAAACCAGTGCGTGCGGAGTCGCGGCAGGCGGTAATGCGCAGTTCGAGGTTCGGCCGGTAGAACCCGGTGTGGACGAAGGCATCCGCGCCGATCTCGAATTCCCGGCAGATGTCCGCCGCCACGCTGGGAGTCGCCGTGGCCGTCAGGCACAGGACGCGCTCGACGCGGAGTTGGCGCGAGAGCCGGGCAATTTTGAGATAGTCGGGGCGGAAGTTGTGACCCCACTCGGAGATGCAATGCGCCTCGTCGATGACGAGCAGCGCGATCTTGAGGCCGCGCAGCTTGTGGATGAACCGTTCGTTGGAAAGCCGTTCCGGCGCGACGTAGAGCAGTTTCAGGTTGCCCGCGCGCAGGTCCGCGTCCAGGCGGCGGTATTCCTCGGCCGGGATGCTCGAATCCAACCGGGCGGCTTTCACTCCACGGGCGTGCAGGAAGTCGATCTGATCCTTCATCAACGCGATGAGCGGCGAGATGACCAGCGTCAGGCCGTCGAGGTGCAGCGCCGGGAGTTGGTAGCAGAGCGATTTGCCGCTGCCGGTGGGGAAGACGGCGAGCGCGGACCGGCCGTCGAGGATTTTTTCCACCACCCGCTCCTGCCCGCCGCGAAAGGAGGTGAACCCGAAAACGTCGTGGAGCGTTTGTTGAATGGTCATCATGGAAACCCGGGAAGGTGGTTGTCTTGAAAAATGAGCCGCGTTTGTGCAAGCCTGGACGACGTTTTGGCGACAGGATGGAAGGTGATGATGGATTGACTCCATTGTCCTGCCCACGGTAGATTATTTCCATGTCATTGGAGCAGCTAAAGGATCAGGCTTCACAACTTCGGCGCGCGGAGCAACGCGAACTCATTGCCTTTCTCATCGCACGTCAGGCTGCGGAGGATAAAGAGTTCAAGGAGAAGCTGGCCCTGCAGATCGACGATACCAATCCCGCGAACTGGATGACTTTCGAGGAACTGGAGAAACGCTATTCGGAGTAAGCCTCCGGTCATGGAATACGGATTGCTGGTCGCCTTTGCGGCCATTGAGATTCTGGACGGTTTGCCGCAGAGCACCCGCAGAAGACTCCTCGGACAAATCGGTAGGCTGCGTTTCGCTCCTGAGCAATTCAGCGACTACAATGACCATGACCACATTGGGCGACGCGTGGAGGTCAACATCTTTGCCAATCATTGCATTCATTACTGGATCGATTCCGCCGACCGGCAGGTCAAGGTAATGCGGATCACGTCAGCAGATCGCTGATCGGGTTCTGCTCGCTGCGTCAGACACGGAGGGGCTGATGACCGACGAAATGCGCAAGACCTTGGCCCGTTTGCCTTACGAGGAAAACTGCGGCGCGTGGCGGAGTTAATCGAATTCTCATGTCAGTTCGAAGCCGTGAGACCGTTGCCGCCGCCGCGTCCTTCGCGCCCGGCGAAGCCAGCGTGATTGTCTTCCCCGCGCCCCCGTGCTAGTCTCGCGGCCAGCATGAATTCTCTCCTGCGCCTTCGCGCGGCGCTGCTGCTGGCGCTTTTCGGCCTCGCGCCGTCGCTGTCCGTCCTCGCGCAGCAAGCCCCGGATTTTTTTAAGGCGACGGCGGCCACCGTTATCAACACCTCCGAGCTGCCCCCGCCCAGCGTCACCGGCGATTTGACCAAGGACAACAGCGTCTTCGGCTGCCTGACGATCTTTACCCGCGTGCTCCAACTCGTCCGCCAGGATTACGTGGACGAGGACAAGGTCGATTTCCGCGCGCTCACCTACAATTCCCTGCGCGGCATGCTTTCGGGGCTCGATCCGCACAGCCAGTTCATGGAGCCGGACAGCTTCAAGGACATGCAGGACGACACCCGCAGCCGCTACGACGGACTCGGGTTGGTCGTCTCGGCCAAGGACGGCGTGCTCATCGTCGTCTCCGCGATGGAGGACACCCCGGCGGCGAAGGCTGGGTTCGTCAGCGGCGACCAGATTCTCAAGATCAACGGCGCGACGACGGAAAAGATGCAGCTTTCCGACGCGATGGCCGCGCTCAAGGGCCGTCCGGGCGACCCGATCACGCTGCAAATCCTGCGGCCTGCGAGCAAGGAGGTGCGCGACATCCAACTCGTGCGCACCGAGATCAAGCTCGAGAGCGTCAAGGACACCCACCTCATCGACTCGGCGTTGACCGGCGACTACAAGGTCGGCTACGTGCGGATCATCCAGTTCAACGAACCGACCGCCGACGAGTTGAACAAACGCCTCGACGAACTCCAGAAACAGGGCATGGAGGCGCTCGTGCTCGATTTGAGAAACAACCCCGGCGGCCTGCTCAACAGCGCCGTGGACGTGTGCGGGCAGTTTTTGCCGCCTCGCACGATGGTTGTCTACACCGAGGGCCGCACGCCCTCGTCGCACCGCGAATACCCGACGCCTTCCACCTCGAAGCCGCGCGGGGATTTCCCGGTGGCGGTGCTCATCAACGGCGGCAGCGCCAGCGGCGCGGAGATCGTCGCGGGCGCGCTCAAGGACCTCAACCGCGCGATCCTCGTGGGCGAGACGACTTTCGGCAAAGGCAGCGTGCAGAGTGTCATCTCGCTGCCGGACGGTTCGGCGGTGCGGCTGACGACGGCGAAGTATTTCACACCGAGCAAGCAGGTCATCCACCAGCACGGCGTCACGCCGACGATCCGCGCGACCCTGACCACCGAGCAGGAACGCGCCCTCAACGCCAAGCGCAACAACGCCGAGCAGCAGCCCGACGACGCCAGGCGCGACTACGGCGACGCCGCCGACACGCAACTCGACCGCGCCCTCGACGCGCTCAAGGGCATGTTGATCTACAAACAACAGGTCGCCTCGCGCAAGGACGGCGAGAAGCGTTCCTGAACACGCGGCGCGCGAACGTCCCGGCGGCATGGACCTTTTCCGAACGCTCGACACCCTGATCGACCACTGGTGCGAACGGCGCGCGCTCCGGCCGTTGCAACGTTTGCTGCGGGTTTACCCGGGAGTGTTCGCGCACGCGGACCAGAGGTTCGCCCTGCTCGATGCGCTCAAGGACGTGCGGGATTTGTGTCGCAAGGACCTGACCGCCGAGGAGTGCGTGTGGGTCGGCCAACTCTGCCGGTTGATGGAAGAGGCGCTGGGCGGGGCGTTACGCTGATTGCTGCTGATCCGCGTCGCAGGCGCATCCCAACCGACCGGTAGGGACCGCTCTCCGAGCGGTCCGAAGATTTTCTGGCGAGGCGCAACCGGCGCGCGTTGACCTTCTGCCGCACACCAGAATTATCACGCATGCAAATCACCCGGGCACACTCCACAGACGCCGAACGGTTGAGCCGCATCGCCTTCCGCGCCAAAGCCCATTGGGGTTACCCGGCGGAGTGGCTGGAGGCGTGGCGCGATTCCCTGACGGTCCACGCGGACGAGATCGGCGTGGACGAATATCTGGTCGCCCTGTCCGACGACGGGAAGGCCGTCGGATTCTGCGCGGTCAACGGTGTGCCGGGAGGCGAATGGTGGCTGGAACATCTGTGGGTGTTACCGGAATGGCAGGGGCGCGGCGTGGGCCGGCGGCTGTTCGACGCGGCGGTGGCGTACGTCCGCGAATGGGGAGGGGAGTGGATCGACCTGCGTTCCGATCCGCACGCGGAGGGGTTTTACCTGCGCATGGGAGCCGTGCGGACCGGCGAGGTGGATGCTACCGTGAACGGCGTTCCGCGCACGCTGCCCGAACTCCGCTATGCCATCGTCTGATGCCCCGCTCATTCTCGCCATCGAAACGTCCTGCGACGAGACGGCCGTGGCGGTCCTGCGCGGTCGGGGCGAACTGCTTGCCAGCGAGATCGCCTCGCAGATCGAGACCCACCGCGTCCACGGCGGCGTCGTGCCCGAGGCGGCGTCGCGCCAGCATCTCGTCGATTTGCCCCGGTTGCTCCCGCACACTTTGGCGAAGGCTGGGGTGGCGCTCGGCGACGTGGACGCGTTCGCCGCCACGTCGGGGCCGGGGCTGGCGAGTTCGCTGATGATCGGCGCGGCGGCGGCGAAGGGTCTTGCGCTCGGCGCGGGCAAGCCGTACGTCGGCGTCAATCACCTCGAAGGCCATTTGTTATCGCCGTTCTTCGGGACGGCGGACGGGGTCGTGCCGGCGGTGGGGCTGGTGGTCAGCGGCGGACATACGCTCCTCGTGGACGTGGCCGGTTTCCGGCAATACCGACGGCTGGGCGGCACGCTCGACGACGCGGCGGGCGAGGCGTTCGACAAGGTGGCGAAACTGCTCGGCCTGCCGTATCCCGGCGGCCCGCAGATCGACCGGCTTGCGCGCGAGGGCGACCCGGGGCGGTTCGACCTGCCGCGCTCGATGCTCGGCAGTGGGGATTTTGCGTTCAGCTTCAGCGGGTTGAAGACCGCCGTGCGCTACCTCCTGCCGCGCGTCGGGCTGGAGCGGGGTGGGGCGGGGGAGGACCAGCGCCAATTGCTCGCCGACGTGTGCGCGTCGTTCCAAGAGGCGGTCGTGGACGTGCTGGTGCGCAAGACCCTGCGGGCCGCGCGTGCGACGGGTCGGGGGAGAGTAGCGGTCAGCGGTGGCGTCAGCATGAACACGCGTCTGCGGGCCGAGTTTGGCCGGGCGTGTGAGGAGGCGGGAGTCGAACTGCTCGTGTCCGCACCGGCGCTTTGCACCGACAACGCCGCGATGATCGCCGCCGTGGCCGCTCTTGCGCTGGAAGCCGGCGCGGTCACGCC
>CALMVM010000174.1:0-6165 GCA_937873255.1 uncultured Verrucomicrobiota bacterium
CCACGGCGCTGCACGCCGGCTGGGTCGAGGGCGGCGTGCAGGTCGGCTCGCACCTGGTGCCGGGCTGGCTCAACCGCGTCATCCTTTTCACTGACGGCCAGGCCAACGTAGGCGAAACCCGCCCCGACGCGATTGCCAACGATGTGCACGGCCTTGCCCGGCGCGGGGTCTCCACCTCGACCCTGGGCATCGGCGCGGATTACAACGAGGACCTGCTCGAAGCGATGGCGCGTTCGGGCGACGGCAATTATTATTTCATCGAGTCGCCCGGCCAGTTGCCGAGCCTCTTCGAGGCGGAACTGCGCGGGTTGCTGGCGACCTTGGGGCGCACCGTTTCGTTCGGCCTGGAACCCGGCCCCAGCGTGGAAATCCTGGAGGTCTACAACGAGCTGGAGCGCAACAAATACGGCCGGCTCCTGTTGCCCAACCTGCTCGCCGGAGCGGCTCCGGTGGAAGTGACCGTGCGGCTGCGGGTGCCGGCGGATTTCGACCCGGCACGTTCGGTCTGCCACTTCCGCCTGGCGTGGGATGACCCGAAAATGGGTGAGCGTCAGAAGCTGCGCGACAAGCTGCGCCTGCCCACGCTCGCGCCCGCCGAGGTGGACGCGTTGCCGGACGACCCGGAAACCGCCACGGCGGTGGCGCTCTTGCGGGCCGCGCGCGAGAAGCGCCGGGCCGTCGAGGCCTTGGAACGCGGCGACGTGCGCGCGTATCGCAGCAGCAGCGCGAGCACGCGCGCGTATGCCGCCGCAGCCCCGATGCCGGCCGCGGCGGCGGCCGAGATGGCCGATCTGGACAAGCTCGACGCGCAGGTGTCCGACGGGGCGGACTTGTCGTTACCAACTAAACTTGCCAAGGAACAAATCTACCGCCGCCACCGCAGCCACGGGCAGAAATAACCGCCGCGCGGCGGGCCGGTGTTTGAGGGGCGTATCGTGTCATCCAACGTCGTTGAACGGGCGAGGGCAACGACGCGGGGGGAACGATCTCCAAAACTTCATGCTTTCCGCGAGCAACCCGAAGTTGGGTCTAGGGGGTGTCGTTCCGATAGACCCTTCAAAGGGCTAAATTTTATATGGGTTAGGTAGGGGACATCCGATCCGGAGTATCAGACATTGCGCAAATGCATGCCGACGGCTGGCAAAGGCTGCGCCGTGCGCATTGATCGGCGGGTGATGTGCGATGCAATCTTTCCTTGGTACGCCCACCGCTCGCGCCGACGGCCCGGATGGGTTGTTCGCAAGGTGTTCCTTGACGAAAATTGCCGGGCTGACACCGTCCGACGCATCCATGCGCCAAACGATCAAGCAAGCTTCCTTTTGAAGCAGGCAGTTTCCGCTCGGACAGCGGATTTGTAAGAACTGGAGCCTAGGGGAATCGAACCCCTGACCTCCTCAATGCCATTGAGGCGCTCTACCAACTGAGCTAAGACCCCGAAGCTACTAAAACGCAGAGAGTTGCAACAGATTTTCGGGCTGCTGTTTTCTGCGTTGTACGGCGTTTTTATCCGGCGTACGGTCTAGGAACGTATGCGAGCTTCGGAAAAGGCGCAAGGGACTTTTGAGAAGGTCGGCGAGTGCCTGTACCGCTACTCGAAGAACGGCGTGTACTATGCCCGCTTCGAGGCGCGGGGCAAGGAAATCCGCCGCAGTCTCGGCACGACGGACAAGCCCACGGCCAAGCGCAAACTGGTGGATCTGCAACGCTCCGTGGCCCGCACCACCGGCGAGGGCGACCGACTTACGCTGGCGCAACTCTGCGACCGCTACATGGAGACGATGCGCGGGCAGGCTCCCAAGACGATCTACCGCAAGGAGGCCATTGTACGGCGGATAAAGGCCGACTGGCCCGGTGGCGCGGACGTGCCCGTCTCCAAGATGGTCCAATCACAAATCTCCGCGTGGCTCGCCAGCTACAATTTCGGCGTGGCCTCGTACAACCTGCACCTGCTCTTCGTGCGCGCAGCGTTCGATTTGGCGGTGGCTGACCACCTGATTGCCGATTCGCCAACAGCGGGCCTGAAGATAAAGAAAGCAAAGAAGCCGATCCGCAAGACTCCCACCTTCGAGGAGTTTCAGACAATCGTGGCCGACATCCGTGCACAGGTGTACAGCGCGGAGGCCGCAGACAGCGGCGACTTTGTTGAGTTCATCGGACTGGCCGGACTTGGGCAGGCCGAGGCAGGCGCGCTGCTCTGGGGAGACATTGACTGGAAGAAGGAGCAGATCACAACCTTCCGGCAGAAAACCAGCCGGGGCTTCTCCGTGCCGCTCTACCCACAGCTTCGCCCGCTGCTCGAGAGGATGCGCCAAGCGCGCAACGGCAGCCCGGCGAGCAACGAAAAGGTGTTTCGGGTCAAAGATGCTAAGCGGGCCATCGCGGCGGCCTGTAAGCGGCTCGGGCTGCCGGCCTACAGCCACCGCTCGTTCCGACGCATGTTCATCACCCGGGCCATTGAACGCGGTGTGGATGTGAAGGTCATCGCCGAATGGCAAGGCCACCGCGACGGCGGTAAGCTGATTCTGGACACTTATTCCCACGTTGCCCCAAAGCACTCGGCGCGGATGGCGAAGCTCATGGCAGACGACACCGATGAAGAAAATGCCGGTCATCAAGCCTGACGACTGGTATTTCTTGGAGTGCCCGAAAGATCAGTTCGCGGCGTGCTGCTACTACGAGTACGCGCGCCACTGCCCAGCGATCATCGAGGCCGCCCGTACCCTCGACGACAACGCGAGGAGCTTTTTGGGGATTTACTCGAACGTGCGCTACGTCGCAGCACTCGCCAGTGGCTTTCCGAACATCCCGTGGCTGAGCCTCGATGCGAGAGAACGCAAGCGGTTGTTGATGCGCTTCTCGGAAGAGGAGAAGCGGTGGAACCTTGTGATCGAGCGTCCCCAGCGCATCGCCGGCCTGCCCCTGCCCTTCCCGGACCGGGGGACGTGTCTATACGAGAGCGACGGGCAAACTGTTGCAGCGATCCGCATCCCGTGGGAACGGGGCAACAACGACCTCCTCTCCGCCTTTCAACGCTTCCTCGACAAGTACCGCCCGACCGGGATCAAACATCCGCTTGGACGAAAAGGCAGTTACCAGGATTATCTCAACGCCCTGGGTGCCGAACGCCTGCTGCAAGATTGCAGATCCAGGGGTGCGCGGTCTGCGGCGGGGGCCGCCATGCGAATCATCATGGCCTACGCCAATCCCCAGAAGGGCGAGAAAAGGGCCGCACCTTATTCAGGTCAGTCGCCGCTCGTCTTGGCAGCCAGGAAAGTGGAGGGAGTGCTCCGCACGTTGTACCACTTCGAGAACGAAGCGGCATTCAATCCGGGCGGCCAATATCCGCTGCACTACTGGATGCCAGAGTTACAGGTCGGCCCCGCCGACTGACACTTGGTGGCGTTTCGCGGAGGCGAATTTGAATAGAAATCATCTTTCGTTTCTATGGAAAGACAATGAAGGCCCAGAAGGATAGTTAAGAGTGCATGAGCACATCCGATATCCCTTCAAGAGCAACCATCCCGCCCGCCGCCTATAAACTCAGGGACGCCTGCGAATATCTGGGAGGAATTGCACCGATCACGGTTCGACGACTCGTCGAGCGCGGATTGCTGCGCCCAAATCGTGCAGTCCGGCATTTAATTTTCGCTCGAAGCGAACTCGACCGTTTTTTATCGGACGGCTCGGAACTATCAAGGCGCGACTAACTACTTGTGTTTTGCTATCGGGAATTGAGAAGACTTTGTCTCTTTCAGATTGCGCTCTAGTTCGGCAGCGATGTTTTTTACCTGTGGTAGATCACTAACATAGCCTGACTTCCCTCTAAGGAATTTCCAAAGACGCTTCGTCGTTTTTAAATCTTTCTCAACCAACGTCAGGGTGTCGTTGGTGGTCCAGATCGCACTAGGGATTTTATGCCCTGTAAATTCACGCACAAAGTCTTTGAAGAACTCCGAGAGCCGGTAAAGCGCGAGAACTTCTTTTTCTCTGTCAGTTGTGTCCAGCACGCGGCGGGCGAGTTCGTAGTACCCGAATAGATCCCTCGGTATGCACCCGACAGCAAAAGCAGATCTTGGTTTCTCCATCGCTGCGCGCCACTCGTCGTAATACTGTCGTGTATAAGGTACGCCAAAGCGGCCTTCTGGCTGGCGAGACAAATCATTAGCGTTCAACCATTCAATCGAGACGCCCGTGGCTGCGAAGATTTTCATAGCAAGGTCATTGCTGAGTTTGAGCCTTTCTGGGCCACGTTCAACGGCTTGCAACGTAGATTCCGAGCAATCAACACAGTCAGCAAAGTCCTTTTGATTCATCTTTAAGACCTCTCGCAGGAGAACCAAAACATGACGCTTCAGGGATGGACGCATACTCAAACCTACCTAATGCGAGAACGAATGCGAGAAAAAATTTGTTTTCGCATTGGTTTTAATATCAACTAAGTCCACATGAGCACTACATCAGTTGGGAATTCGCCAACGCAACCGGCTGCTTTTAAGATTCCTGCGGCAGCGCAGTACTTGGGCGGCGTGTCTGAAATCACCGTTCGCCGTCTGATCCAACGCGGCCTACTAAAACCCTGTCGTGGTTTGCGCCACGTCCTGATTCCAAAAGCCTCTTTGGATGAATTTCTGACTGTGGGCATTAAATAACACAAGACCCGCTCAAAACCCTATCGGGCGAGCGGGCCGTGTGAAATCTGACAGCTTGGCGGCTGAGCGGAGAGTAACGCGAGTTCCCTTGTCCGGCAAGAGGTTTTCAGAACCTACCGGCAAAATGAAATCCAGGCATTCCGCGCCACTTGGCGCAGGTTGTTACTCACGACGTGCGTGCGTCCCCTGCACATCACGCCGCTCGTTTCTCGACGCTGACCTTCGCGTCCGTCGCTTCGCTTCAGGTCCGCTATTCGCTTGGGCGGACGCGCCGGCAGTCGTGGCGGCACTCCGGGCCTTCCGCGACAATCAAATCCGGGAGGTCGTATGACGAGCGCGCTCGAAGAAACCCGCGTCCGGCTCGCTGGTCCCGCCGTCTTGCTACCTATTCCGGCAAACGCGAAAGGGCCGCGTTTTGCTGGTTGGCAGAAGACGACGCTCGCCGCGATGGCCGATCCCGCTTACCTCGCGCGATTTAACGGCGGCGGAAACATCGGCGTGCTCCTTGGTGAGGCCAGCGATGGCCTTTGCACCGTGGACCTCGATGCTGAGAAAGAAGTTGCGATCTTCTTGCTCATCAACCCGGCGTTCCGCGACACGCTGCAAACGGCGCGGGTGCGCGGGCGTAATTTCTGGGTGCGGATTATCGGAGAGTTGCCGGATGCTGGAAAACTGAAGGACCGCGTGACCGGACGCGACGTAGGTGAATGGCGGGCCAATGGGAACCAGACGGTGATCCACGGGGCCGCAATGGACGCCAGCAAGGGCGAAACCAAACCGACAGCGTACCGGATCGTGAAGGACGCCCCGCCGCTCGAAATCGCCTTCCATGAAATCGAGTGGCCGGACGCTTGGGTGCTACCATGGAGGCGCGAGGAAGACGCGGCGACGGCTGCCGACCGGGAATTGATTGCTGAGCATGGCGAACCTTTTACAAAGTCGGAAAAGGGTAAGCTCACGTTGAACAGCATGTACTTCGTCGCGCGGTTCGCGCGGGCGGGCGATGTGCTCTTCGAGCCGGCGGAAGGGAGTTTCTACGTTTATATCCCGGAAACAGGTTTGTGGAGGCAGCAGACTCCCGCAGCACTGAAAGTCGAAATCGCCGAGGATTTGAAGGATTACGCCAGCGCACTGTCTGCGGGCGAAGCAGCGCAGATTATCAATGCGCGCACGGAGCGTACCTTGGCGGGGCTGGTGAATCTACTGCAAGGGCACGTCGAGCAGCGGGACGCCTTTCAA
This sequence comes from uncultured Verrucomicrobiota bacterium, assembly GCA_937873255.1. Taxonomy (GTDB): domain Bacteria; phylum Verrucomicrobiota; class Verrucomicrobiia; order Chthoniobacterales; family SZAS-18; genus CAHJWO01. The sequence goes on from CALMVM010000174.1 coordinate 5,889, forward strand.
CGAATCCACGGGGTTGTGCACGTTGCCAATGGGATGTTGCACCTTGATGTACCCACGCCGGAGTTGCGACCGTTCGCACTACGATACCGCTCACGGAACGCCGCGCCGGTGGCCTACGATCCGAAAGCGGAGTGCCCGCGATTCCGGCGGGAACTGCTCGAATCGGCCCTCGACGCTGAGGACGTTTCACTGGTCCAGCGATATGCCGGCGCATGTCTGCTCGGGCGAAATCTCGCCCAAAAAATCCTCGTGCTCACCGGCATGGCCGGGGCGGGAA
>CALMVM010000174.1:6175-18307 GCA_937873255.1 uncultured Verrucomicrobiota bacterium
AACGTCGGGCAGCTTCGCACGGAGCATTTGGCCGAGCGTTTCGAAATTGCTCGGTTCGTCGGGAAGTCGCTGCTTTGCGGAAAAGATGTGCCAGGACGTTTTTTGGAAGAGAGCGGCGCGCACGCGCTGAAAGCCCTTGTGGGCCATGACCTGCTCGACGGCGAACGCAAAGGTAGTAATGCGTCGTTTCCCGTGCGCGGCGATTTCTCGGTGATCGTCACCTGTAATAGTCGGCTGAAAGTCCGCCTTGATGGTGATGCGGATGCGTGGCGCCGGCGGCTCCTGATCGTCAAATACGAGCGTCCGAAACCGAACCGACCGGAGCGCGATTTTGCGTCCATCCTGATCGCCAACGAAGGGCCGGGTATTTTGCGATGGCTGGTCGATGGCGCGCGGATGCACCTGGCCGAACTTGCCGACGCGGGAGATTTCAAGCTCACGGCCCGCCAGCAGCAGCGAGTGGACGCCTTGCTCGCAGAGTCGGACAGCGTGCGCGAGTTCATCCGGCAGCGGGTGGAGCGGTGCGACGGGGCCCATGCGGCGGCGTTCGAGTTGGTGGAGGCGTACACGGCCTACTGCGAGGAAATGGCTTGGGAGCCTTTGAGCGTGCGGCGGGTGGAAAATGCGCTGGCGGACGCGATGCAGGAAATTCGGCGGGTCGCCCGACGCAACGACATTGAGCGCGACGGGCCGAAGAGAGGTTTCGCCGGCGTCCGGATCATCAAAGCGGAGGAGGCCGACGAGGTATGACGTTGGACGAACGAATCGGCTTGTACCTCGCCAAGTGCCCGCCGGCTATCAGCGGCAGCGACGGTAGCGGGGTAACGTTCGCGGTGGCATGCGCGCTCGTTAATGGATTTGCCTTGGACCCGGAAGCGGCGATGCGGTGGATGCTGGTCTACAACGCTACGTGCATGCCCCCTTGGAAGCCGCGCGAGTTGCGGCACAAGGTCGAGGACGCGGCGAAAAAGGCCCATGAGAAGCCGCGCGGGCATCTGCTTGGGGTCACCGGGAATTCCCGTTCACCTGCTGCCCGGGGGACTCGGAAGCCGGTTCCAGTGCCTCTGACACCCCGAAAAAGCCGTTTTCGGACGCTTCGGACGGTATTTTCTGAGCCTTGCGTTAACGCGAGGGAAGGGGTGGTACTCGGAAATGATATATATGGGGCTTCAAAACAACCGTCCGAAGCGTCCGCGGTAGAGAATGCGTCGGAAACGGCGAAAGAGCCGGAATTGGCCGTTGATTGGCCGTCGCTAGTATCGGTGCCCGACTGCAAGGTAGGTCGCCCGCCGGAGATCGAAATGGCGGACGAAGACTGGCACGCTTTGGAAGCGAGCGGATTCGCCGAAGAGCCGATGGTTCAGTTGGCTGCCTGGATGTTCGGTCCTGGCTGCACGGTGGTCGAAACCGAGGGAGTGAAGCCATGCGCGTGACCATTGACACCCGCGAACCGTGGCCGCATCCGTGGGCCGCGCACTTCTCGCCTGATGTGACTCTCGAACGAGCAACATTAGACGTCGGCGATCTCGTTCTCAGCGCATTGGTGGACGGTGTCTGTGTGGAGAGAAAGGCGACTGGGGACCTGCTTGCCTGCATCGGTCGGGAGCGTGAACGCTTCGACCGAGAAATCCGGCGCGGTCGCTACGTCGGGCAACTGCTGATCGTCTGCGAAGGGAGCGTGGCAGACCTGCTCTCCGAAGCACGACGACGCGGCGGCGGAGTCAGTGACAACGCCATCATGGGCAGCTTGGCCGCATGGCAACGACGCGGCACGCCCGTCTTCATGGCCGGCAGTATCCCTCTGGCCGCGCAGTTCTGTGAGCGCGTGCTCCGTGGGCAAATCACCGAAGCGCAACGAACCGCCAAGGCCGTCGCCAAAGCGGAGGCGGTCACGTCATGAGCGACCCTTCCAAGACGGTGGCGGAGTCGGCCTACTGCGAACTCCTCGCCATACCGCTCCCCAAAACAGACCGAGACTTCCGCCGTGCCGTGGTCATGGCGGTACTTATCGAACGCCAGATCGAAGCAGACTTTCAGCAGCAGCAGGACCAACAAAACGACACAGCAACACCATGTTAGACACCATCAAACGGCACTACCAGACCATCGACAACGCACGGCAGTCCGCACGCACCGCTGCCCATCAGGAAGCTGAAGCACAACGCTTCATCGACGCTCTTGTCCCGGCACTCAATGAACAGGAACGCGCGGCCTACGACGAGTTCATGGCGAAGCGCGAAACGTCAGCGACCACCTGATTCAACCCAACGCAACCATGCCAGAACCGCTTCCATCACTTCCACCGCGATCCGCCGATGTTCTCTACAACCTCGCCGGCGTGCAACTCACCAACTGGGAAAACTTCGAGCGGTCCGGTGCGACGGGTGCCGAGACTGCCGACGCGGCCAGCGAACGCCTGGAAAACTTGCTGGAGCTAGCCAGCGAAATGCGGGACTTCATCGCCGCCAAGCCCGCCGACGTGTGGCAGGAGCGCGCCCTTCGGTGCCTGCTGATCATCATTGAGGCCAAGTGTGACGATCTGCGAAAGCTGCTCTGATGAGGGAGAGCAAATGTTTCAATAATGACACGTTTTTGCATTATCACCCATGCGGCTCCACCCCCTCCAAGGAATCTTTTTTGAGAATGAGAGTCGGTCGCAGGTTGTCGCGAGGGCGGCTCTCTCGCGTGAGAGGCACAAAAAACATTCGTTCCGCTTTTCCGGTTTAATCTATGGAATACAAACTCCGACAGGCTCAATACAGCAGGGTCTACCGCGTGAGCGAGAGAACCGTGCGGACGTGGCAGGAAAAGGGTTATCCGCTCGATGATCCCGACGAACTCTTTCAGGTGCTCCACAAGCAAAAGAACGTCCCTAAATCGTTTTCGGGAACGGGTGGCACTGACTTCGCTGTCCACTTGGAAGCGGAAGGCGACCCCGAAGTGATGCGTGAGGTTGTGCAGTGCGAACTGGCTCACCGCATCATGGAAGGCAGCACGAAGCTGCGGAATGCACGCGACCTGGCGCGAAAGTATTGGACTGAATGGCCGGAGATCGTCTCGCGGATCAACGCGATAGTGGACCACGTCGAGCCGCTCTACCGCCTTCTGGGAATCCCTGACGATGACGACGGCTTCGACTGGGACGAAGATCTGCGCCCGGCTTTCCTCGCCCGGGAAGGTCTCATCCACATGTGGGGCGACGATCCTGAACGCAAGAAAGGGGAAGCCAAGCGACTGGTGTGGGCGGACGCCGAACCAAAGAGCCAAAAACGGCAACGTTGACTTAAGTAAACATCAACGGTCAACGGTAAACACCCAACAATGGGACAGCCTCAGAGGAGAAAATGCACACCACCAGCCAAAACGTTGAATGTTGACTTAAGGATGGAGCGAACCGCTCGCATGCAAAACTCGCTCGCGTCCACCTGCGTTGCGGTGATCAATCCGAAAAAGATTCCTTACCGGGGGGAGCGGGCATTTCCTCCTGAACCGTTTCAACCGACAGCAAAAATCGTCAAAATACATACCCATGAGCAACCCACTGAAAACATACTCACCAGACCCCGAAGCGGAACGGCGGAGGAACGATCCTTTTGAGCAAGTCAAAAAGCATTTCAACCTCGACCGCGAGGCATGGGAGAAATTGTCCCCCAGTCAGCAATGCAACGCGGTTGAGTGGGCAGGCGTGTACAACCTTCGCGCGCGGCTCGGCTTGGACAGAAAGCACTGGCACACCACCGAGTCGGCGATGAGTCCTGAGCAACTTCGCACGCAGATAACCGACGGTGCGGCGGCCATCGCAGAGTTTGCCGCCCGGCTGCCGGACGACGGCGGCACGTTCGAACAACTCTCCGTTCTCGCCGAAACCAGCCGCGACCTAGCCCGCTTCTGCACTCAACTCAGCAACCTCAAAAAGAACTAACCATGGACGCAATCATCCGCGCCAAACTCGGCTTGGACAACACCGACTGGACCGCCTCCGCAAAATCTTCGGCTCAGGATGCCACGAGGCTGAAAGCAGCCGTGACGGAAGCCGCTGCGGGGGTGGCATTGCTCGAAAAGCAATTCCGCGCCGCCGGCAGTGCGACGGTAGAGCAAAAGAAAGCACTGACCGCCCTACGGACCGAATACGCCACGCTGAAACGTGACTGTGAGGCCGCCGAAGCGCAGGTGAAGAAATTCAACGCCGCCGCCGGCCCCGCTCGCACAAATCCGTATCAGCCACCGACACTGCCGGGGCGGAGCACAAGCGCGGAGAACGTCGGCATGGATGCGCGCACGCGAGGCATGATGTTGCAGCACTCCGCCCGCGCGGCGGCGGATTCGCTCCTGGCGGGGCAGTCGCCATTTCGCGCGGTGACCATGGAAGCACCCCGGTTGGCCGAGGCCCTTGGGACAGGGTTGGCTCCGACCTTGGGACTGCTTGCGGGCGGTTTGCTCGTGCAGAAGATGGCCGAAGCTGGCGAGGAAGCCAAGAAACTCCAGCACAATCTCATCGAGGCGTTCGCGCCGCTAGGCGGCGGTGGCGACCAGTTTCAGAGCCTGGAGGCGTTGCATGAACACATCACAGGTATCCAAGGAGCGTTAAAAGGAATGCTTGCCGTCCAGGGCACTGCCAGTCACACGCTTGGCATCATGTTCAACGACGTGGCAACAGCCTTCCAGAAAGGCGGCCCGAATATGACGCGGGGCGACTACGGGATCTTCCAGGACCGGGATGAGATTGAGGCAGCTTTCAACGCGCTGCGAAACGACGTGGATGCCGAAGGGGCGAAGATGGGCCGGGAGAATACCCTCAAACGCCGCGCCTTGTCTGAGGGCAGCGAGGCACTGACCATCCCTGAGATCGAAAGGAAGCGGGACGAGAGGATCGGGGATCTGCGTCGCTCGGGATTGCCGGACGCGCAGGTTCTCATCGCCAAGGTGCGCGAGCAGGCGACCATCGAGGAGGAAGCCGCCGCGCGCGTCCACGCGGCCAAGGTGCGCGAAGTGGCTTTGGAAAGCGAGCTTCTCCGCATCAAACGCGAAGGCTCGAACGTCGAGATATTGTCGGCGCGGGCGCGGGTGATCACGGCACAGGCCACGCTCGGTGCCGGTCCGCAAAGCGGTGTCGAGCATGATACCAACGCAAAGAACGCGCAGGCAGCGACGGATGCCTTGGAAGTAGCAGAGCGAACGAAGAAGATTCACGACGACGAGGCCAATACTCAGGATCGGATTGCGAACTTCAGGGGAACTGCCGATCAGAAACATTTGTTCGCCTTGATCGAGGAAGAGGGGCGACTGAACCGGTTGCTGGAACTCTACAAAGATCAGCCCGACGCACGCCGGCCCGTCGAGAGCGCGCTGGCGCAGAACCGGTCGCAGTTCGCCGACTTCAGCCGGGCATACGCCGACCGGCAGGACCAGACGTACATGACCAACGTCGAGGCAGGCATCGGTCGAGGGCCGAACGAGGCAGCGCGGCTGTTGCACGAACGGCAGATGAACGTGCAGGTGGAAATGCGCCGGAACACCGGAGACGACGGAAAGCCGAAGGACGAGGACCTGTACGCGAACCAGCGCAAGCAACTCCACGACCTCATCCGGGCGCAGGAAGATTTGAAGGAAAACGAGCGGGAACGGTTGGCGACGATCTACCTCCAAACGCCCGCCATCAAAGAGCAGGGCCTCGAACTAACCGGCGAACAGAAGAAAAAGGACGTTCGGGCGAAGTACAGGCAGGAGATCGACCGCCTGAACTTCGAGAAGCGTCCCGATGAGGCCGCAGCGAAAACAGAGCAGATGAATGCCGAACTGCACAACGTGGACATTGACGAGGCGAAGATGACTCCGGCGCAGCAGCGCGCCCGCGATGAGCATAACCGCAAGCGGCAGTATGACGAAATCATGGGCGGCCACCCCCACACCATCGACCCGTCGAAGGGGGAGCCGAGTTTCATCAAGGATTCGCAGGGTGAAGACTCCCGCATCCCTTACGCGGGCAAGGGGCCGCACTCGGCGTACAGTTCGCCCGACAATGTCGATATTCCCGATAACGCCAACATCCCGGACAACGCGGACATTCCAGACAATGCGATGCCGAGTTTCGATGAGCAGGATCGGATGAACGTCCACCCGTGGGATATTGCTCCGCCCGCGATGGGCAACTTCATTCCAGATGTTCCTCAGGCTGGCAACGACAGCGGCAATGCCGACCTCATCGCGGCCCTCCAAGACATGACGAATGAGTTCGCAAGGCAGGTAATCACCGCCACCACGGCGACCGTCTAACCGTGGTTCCACCAAGCAGCGGCTTCGGCGTAAACGTACAGCACGAAGGCAACGGCCAGAACGCACGTCGCAACCGTGATGGGCATCTGGCCGTTGATCCCGAACCAGAGCAGTGCCAGCCCGGCGAGCATGCCGCACACGGCCACTGCTTTGGTAGCCTTGTATTTCTTGGCGGTGCGCTGGGTCGTCACCACGCCGCCGGGTCCCTTGGGAACGGGTGAGCCACATGCGGGGCACGCGGTGACTTCGCTTGACACGCCATTATTGCATTCGGGGCAGGTGATAAGGGCCATGGGGCGTTGTAGCGAATGACTAAGCAGTGTCAAGGTGTGACCCACACGAGTCGCACGAATTTCTTGGTCAAAACCTTTCGCCGCGAGCATGGTTGTTGTCCTTGAAATGGCAGGCGATTGGTAGAACGTAAAACCCTATGGGTCGCTTGCCTACCACCAAATTCAAAACCGGCCAGAGAGTCACACCGCTTACCATAGTTGCGGCCTTTCTGGGTATTACCGAAGTCGTTCTGGGGTATGTAATCGGCCATGTGACCGGCGGCGTGCAAGTCGCCTTTACCATATTCGTGATGGTTTTCACGCTCGCAGTGGCGGGATCTTTCTTTGCAATTCTTTGGTATCGCCCTTGGGTGTTTTATCCGCCCTCCGAGTACGGAGACGTTGACCCGCAGCAATTTATGTCCGCAATCCGACAACCAATTGTCAGCCAACAGGTAGAGTTAGCAAAATCCGTGGAAAATAACCCTGACGACCTAGAAGCTAAATTTGCTTTGGTGGACACGATGGCGGACGAGGGGGAGTGTCAATGGGCTATCTTGATGCACGAGACTGGCAAGGATGCCCGAAATGCGTCTCCACATGTCTATTCGTATGGAAGCGGACGAAGTGGTGCCGGGTATATTGGATTCGGAATGAGGAATGGCCTTGATGGAGCCGGGCTTCTCAGGAAAGGAGGTGGCGGAGCTTACCTCACACTGACCGAGGAGGGACACCAATTTGCACAATGGCTAATCGGCAAAGGCAGAAAGTGTGATTTCTTCTGGACCCCCGTTGGAGGATGGGGTACGGCCCTTCCTGGGAGGAACAGTGGGTGCGAAATACGATCGAGCGAACCCGGAATGCCTATGCGAATGCTGTCCCTGTGGTAATACCCACTCCCCCTACCGGTGAGATCGTTCCTCAGATAGACCCTACAGCACAAGCATGAGTGCATGAGTGCTCTGGTACAGAAACTGTCCGCTTTGAGTGCTTCCGATTGGGCGGCTTGGTGGGGTGCTGTCCTTGCAACTGTCGTTTTTTGTTGGGACATTTTCAAGTGGCTACACGCTGGACCTCGGCTCCGAGTACGCACGAGCACAAACATGCAGATGGTAAACGACGCAGGGACGACCGATCCAGAGAAGTATATTTCTTTCTCTGCTGTTAATGTCGGCGACGCGCCTACTACGGTTACACATCTGTTTCTCACATTTTATGCATCCCGGAAGCATCGCATTCTCCGACGGCCTTCCGCAGAGATGATCGTTCCCAGTCCACGGCATGCTCAACCTTTGCCAAAGTTTCTCCCGATTGGGGAGACTTGGGGAGGGCTTATCCGTCAAACACCCGAGCTTGAAAAGATGCTCGATGAAGGATTGCTTTACTGCGGCGTTAGAGATGAGTCGACTGGCCGCTCCACCTCCAGTCGAATCGTTCCAAAGCCAAAGACCTAGTCGACCAGCCGCCGCCACTTCGTGACGTTCCCGAATCGTCTAGACACACGGTCGGGAGTCGTTTGCGAAACTCACACCGGCCTCATTCCAGATCACGCTCGTGACGCAACAATTCTCGTTGCCACGCCGGAAAGTAGTCGAACGTGCTGTCCTCCTCGAAAAAAGCGAAGATCGGCTGCCGGCGCATTTCGTGGACGTTCAGCGTGGCCAGATGCTTGCCGACCTCGGCGTAGATGGCCTGCTCGACGGCCTGCCGCTCTTTGTGGTGCCAGTCGCAGACGACCACGAGCAACTCGTCGGGATAATCCCACGGATCGAGCGCGGTGATGTACACGACGTGATGCACCTGGAGGTCCATTGTCCCCGTCGCCAGTGGCTCGCAGCACTCGCAGCAGGTGTAGTTCGAGCGGCGCAGCAAATCGTCCCGCCGACGTTTCCAGCGCACATCCCTGAGCTTTTCAGCGTAGGTGAGCCGTGGCTGCTCCGGTAGCCGGGCACGGTGTTCTTTCGGTGGCTGTCGGTCGGGTGTCATAAGATCCCACGAGCAAGCCCACCGCCGGGATGGGACCGACGGCGCGGCACGATGGCCGACTGGCAGGGCAGGCTCTGCTCGGGGTTGGGAGCTATATTTTGTCCTGCGGCCTCAGCGGTACCTTGCCGATGGCGACCGTGGCAGCGCGTAGTTCGAACACCAGTCGGCGTTTCTGGGCAGTGAGCACGCGCACACGGCGTTTGAGCCGGTGGAGGGCAGCCATGGGTTTCACGCGGCCTCCTCCGCTCGGTCCCCGACGTGGCGAAATGCCGCGAAAGGCAGACCGTAGTCAGGGTTTCGCATCCGCTTGGACAGGCGCACGCCGCAAAGGTGCACCCGCTGATGGACGCCCGGAAAGATCTTGGATGGTTTGGATGCAGTCACCTTGCTCACGCAGTACACCCGACCGGGCACGAGTTTGGGGACCGTTGCCATCGTGGCGTGGTCGGCGTGGGCCAGCACCACCTTGTCGCTCACTTGGAAAGGCCCCAGTTTCAAGCAGCCTCCTTTTCGCGGGCGAGGCGGTCGGTCTTGGCCCGCTCCAGCGCGTTGCCTCCGTCCTCCAAGTTGAACTTGCCGCACCGCGCCGTCGCGTCGTCGCTCAGATAGAACGTCACCGCCGCATTGACCAGATCGCGCGGGTCTTCTCCGGCTTCGCGGCACGCGTTGCCCTCCCGGCACACCTGCCGCAGCATGGCACTGGCGAGGTCGTCCAGTTCGACCACGATTCTCCCCGGCGTGGCCTCCATGCGGACTCCCTTTTCTTCTGCGACCTGAGCAACGGCTTCCATGCAGGCAAGCTCGTCCTTGTGCGCTGGCGAACCGAGCCGACCGAACTGACGCAGGCAGCGCACCGCTTCCTCTTCCTCGTCGTCGCTTCTGTCGTCGTACATGAACTCCAGTTGTTGGACGAGTGCCGCGCGGGCCAATACCGCCACGTTGATGCCGTGCCGCTCGGTGAACATCTTGAGCAAGGCCGCGTGCAAGGGGTCCAGATCGAAGATCGTCCGCACGCGCGCGCCGGAGCCTTCCTCGGGCTGGATGCAACCGTCGAACCATCCATCGACCGTGGAACCTGACACCGGCCCGTTGACCGCGCAGACTGGCCGCGCCGCTGCCACTGTCAGCGCGCTGTGCTTGGTTGCGTTCGTATGGGCTGGGGGCGGGTCAAAGTAGCCGCGATTTTCCATGAGCAGGCCGGCGGCGTCGTTTCGCAAGGCCAGCGTCTCGCTGTTGAGCCGCGTGGTGGCCCACAGGATGGCTGCGTTGATGCTGATGCAGTGAACGTGCGTGCGCCCGCTGGCCTCGATATTCCCCTCGCCGTTGTCCTCGTGGTAGTCAGCGAGCAGACCGAGCTTGCGCCGCAAGTAGTAGCGGCCCGCCTCGTCGCGGAAAAGCTCCTCGTCGCCGTCCGCATCAACCGTGCTCGTGGGGATGGTGCCGCTCAGGTAGTTGACCAGCGTGGCTTGCACCGGCTGTCCTTGGTAGATGATCGTTTGCATGTGTGTTTCTCCTTTTGGTTTATGGGTTGCTGGGTTTTCTATCCTTCCAAATTGGGCCTCAGTCGTGAGCGAGGGCTATTTCGATGCTCGCGGCGTCCGTGCAGCGTCCCCACTCGGGGCAGGCGGCCAAGTCAGCCAGTTCGCGCCACTCGCGCTCGTCCCGGCGGTCGCTCTCGGCAGCCGCGCGCTGCATGGCGGGCGTGGACGGGCGGGCCAGCCCGTAGCCGTCGTACTCGTCGGCGGCGAGGTCGGCCATCCTAGCCTGATGCGCCACGCAGTCGGCGTGGACTTCGTCCAGCCATTCCTGATATTGCGCGTCGCTCCAGGTGGCGTCGTAGGACCGGCGCACGGGCGGGCGTCCGATCTTGTACAGACGCGCGAGATGCTCGGAGGGCGACTGGAACGCCGTGCCGCGCGGGGAGGCGGGAGCTTGGCCCTTGCGGGAGGCGATGGCCGCGACGGCCACCATTGAGCGAATGCGAGCCGCGCGCTGGCCGTAGGTCAAACCACCGACGCGGCGGGGTTGATCGTCACGGCGTCGCGGGGCAAGCCGGACCGGCGCACCGACCGGGGCGGTGAAGCTGCGGTAACCAAAGAGACCGAGGCTGGCTTGACCGCCGCGCCGGGCGGTTTGTTCTACGGCAGGAAGTAGCTCCATGCCTGCAATAATTACGGTATTCCGTAACTATAGCAAGCGGAAACTTACGGTTTGCCGGAATTATTTCGTTCTCTTGCTATCCACTCTTGGAGAAGCAAGGTCATTTCACCAGACGGGCGATGAGTCGGCGGATCACCGAGATATTCGCTGAGACGTGTCGGTGGAATGCCAAGAAATGCAGCTAGTTCTTTGCGTGAACCATGCCGCTTTGTGAGTCCACGAACCTCTGCCAAGAGAGCATCCTGGCGAGGGTTGGACGACGCGGGCACTTCCGACATGCCGTAAACTTACGACGTTGGGAAACTTCGAGCAACCACAAAGGAATGTGTTTTTTCACTTTTACGTCCACTATTTGGAGGGTTTTGCAGCACCGTTCGTTTCGACCAAGAATTGCCGTGTCTGCTACTGCCTCAACGCGATGCGACGCTCTGCGCTTTACTCCCGTCGGGGGGTTGGTTAAAGCGGATTGATGGACGTGTTCATCGCCAAGAACGGGAAAACGTCCGGTCCCTTTTCGCCGTACCAGATTCGCGGGAAGTATGATCGGGGCACTCTAGGTCCGCACGATTACATTTGGTACGAGGGTGCAGCTGAGTGGATGCCGGCTGAGTGGATTGAGGCATGGAAGGAATTTGCGAAAGCGACGGACGAGCAGAAGGGGGCAATTTATTTCCTTGGGGGTCGCCTTGGGAAGGGGCTGATGTTTCTTCCTGCCGAGGCGATGATTTTGGAGTTATCCGCCAGTCAAGGACGCGAGGCAGAGCTTGCCTTGTGGAAGGTGCGTCGTCCGCGCATCCATGAAATTGAAGAGTGGTACTCTACCCAAAAGCCAAGCGATGTGGTGGTTCCCGGCGGGGTCGGATCAATGCTTGCCAAGCTGGCCGAGCTTCAGGTCGGCAATCCGGCGCGCTACACTTCCGTCACCCCGGAAGAATTGCTCTCAATGGTGGATCACTTCGTCCGAGAAGACTATGACGATTGGCGGCAGGCTCCTCCTACCCCCAAACAAATTCAGTATCTGGAGTCCATCGGTGAGTACCTCTGGCAGGGTGCTACGCGGGGCGATGCTTCGGCACTGATTGCCCCCGCCAGTGATGCACAACGACGCCGGCTAGCATTCTATGGCCTCTCAGTCCCAACACTTCTCAGCAAGGGAGACGCTTCCGAAATGATTGATGACTACATTGCCAAGCATCCCGAATCGGAGGAACAATATCAGCAGTGGAAACGGGACAACGATCTGTAGGTTCTTGTCCGGTGGGCTGTAATCACAATAACTCGTCTCGACTCTGTGCGGTGATCGCCGTGACCTTCCACTTCGGCGCATCAGCCGTTTTCGCCGGGCTTTTGCTCACCCGCAGATCATCAATGCGTTGATATTTCATGTCCCACGCCAGCCAGTTTAGATTTTCGCCTCTGACCGTCACCACATGCTCGGCGG
>CALMVM010000175.1 GCA_937873255.1 uncultured Verrucomicrobiota bacterium
CACGGCGAAGTGCCAAGTGTCCGAGGGAGGGCGCTTTATCCAATTGGAAATCGCGGCCGGGCGCACGGAACTGCTCGGCTTCGACTTGTTCGGCACCGGGCAAACCAATCTCGATGGTTCTCCGGCGAAAATCGAGCAGCCAGTATTCTACAATCCGGTGAGCGCCTGCACTCTGGCGTTGCGCAACGGCCAGCACGTGCTGATCGGGTTTCACCGGGTGACCAAGCCGGAGGGCGAGGTGGAACTGTTCCTCCTCCAGGCAAGCGCGACGCCTCTTCCTTGAACGGACGCAAATCCCACGTGCCGCGAGCGGAATCGCGGCACGTCGGGCGGTGTTGAGTCAAGGGAATGCGAGGACGCAATCGACCCAGAGCTATTCGTCGTGCGGCGCGGCGTGCGCCCCGGACGCTTTGGCGTCGGCCTCGGTCATGTACTTGCCTTCCTTCGTGCGGCCATACCACTTGGACTTTTCGTCGTGGTAAACATGACTTTTGGTGTTCACCCAGACCATGCCCGCGCCGCCGCCGGGAGCCGGGGTGGCGCTGGGGGTGCCCGCTGCCTGCGGCTTCGGGGTGGACCGGGCGGGCTTGGGGGTTGCCGACGCCTGCGGCGTCGCGCCGGGCGACGCACTGGCTTCCGCCCTGGCCTTGGCGGCGCGTTTTTCGGCCCGGGTCATTTTCGGCGAAGCACTCGGCGAAGGACTGGCAGCCGGGCTGGGCGACACCTGCGCGGCGGCATCCTTCTTGCGCCGATGAGGCGCGGGCATGGAACTCGGTGACGCCGAGGCGGAGGGAGTCGCCGTGGGGGCGGGCGACTGTGCGGTGGCGTGAGAACCCGTCGCAAGGAGGCCGACGCCGACGACTGCGGAAACAAAATAGATGCGCATCCGGGCATCGTGTCCTGCCGGTCGCCCGTGTCAAGGAATTAACTACGCTCGCGGGATCAAGTCGCCATCGCCCTTTCCACGCGAACCGCCGCTGGTTTCAGCCCGAAAAACCGCGCCACGTCCTTCGCCTGCCGTCGGACCTCCTTGCCGACGTGCCGGGCCAGCGTCCGCCCGAACGGGAACACCCGCACAGAGAGCGTCCCCGCGCCGAGCCGGTCGTAACGCCAAGTTGCCACCGCCCGGCCGTGTTCGAGCACGACGGCCTCGATGGGCCCGGCCGGACGCCACACGCGGGCGTAGTACTTTTTTGGTACGACCCAATCCTTGACCCGGTGCGCCAACAGGAGCGGGTCGAACCGGCCCAGCATCCGCACCGGCCACGCCTCGCGCTCGGGCGGCACGGCGTGGAGCGCGTCGAGGTCGGCGCGGTGTGCGAACAGCTTGCCCTTGCCTGGAACGGCGGCTCCCACCTCGGCCAGTTCGTCGCCGATGGTTTGCAGGGCCACGCGTGCCACCCCCGGTTGCAAGCCAGACAGCCAGTACGCGAAATCCGCGTGCGTCGCCGGGCCGTAGCATGCGAAGAACCGGCGCGCCAATTCCACGTTGGCCTCGGCGGCGGACGGCGGGGTCCACGGTGCGCCGGGCAGCCAGTGTTCGCGGTGGGCGTAGCGGGCCTCGCCGCCTTCCCAACGCGCGTGGCACGCCTCGCCGATACGGACGAGTTCGGCGAACACGCCGCCCCAAGGCGAGAACAGTTCCGGCGGCATCGGCACACCCGAGGCGCGCAGTTCCTTGCGTGAGAGCGTGCCGCGTGCGCGCAAAAGCTCGGCGGCACGGGCGATCCCCTCGCGGAACGCCGTCGGGTCCAGCGGCGAATCGGGCGAGAGCGCCTGACGTTCCCACCACGTCCGCCGGCCTGCGAACGCCGCCTGGATCACCGGCCAGTCGGCCGTCGCGTACAGGTGGAGCGTATGACGCTGGCCCCAGAGCCGGAGAAGAGTGCGTTAGTCGAAAAGCCGCGCGGTGAGCGCTACCTGCGTGGACGCCCCGGCGGCCGAGCGGTTCCACCGCGCGAGCAGCGCGGCGGGCAGGATCTGCGCCTGCACGCCCGCGAGCGCCGAGGCGGTCGCCTCCGGCGTGGCGAACGGCTCGACCAGACCATTGCGCCGCAGGCGGAACCAGCGGATTTGTTCGTCGGTCAGACTCGCCATTCCGGACCGTCCGTTACTTGACCGCCCGGAACGAAGCCGTGATCCGGGCCATTTCCTTGGAATGCACCAGCAGCGTGCTCTTGGTACCGAAACACTGGAACGCGCAAAAATCGCCCGCCGACGGCGTGATGATGCTGACCACCCCGGCGTACGCGTCGTCCCCCTTGCGGCCGATGACGATGATCCCGGTGATCTTCGTCCCGTGCGGGTTGGCCTTCTCGCCGCCGTCCTGCGTTTTGACCTCGGCCAGACCGGCGGCTTCCGCGAGGCTCTGGGCGACCTCGGCGAGGTTGGCCTTCGGGTCGTGCAGGATCTTGCTCGGGAACAACTCGAAGGAAAATTCCCCGTCGGCGGACGTGCATTTGAGGCTGCCGTCCTTGTCCTCCGCGCTCGTCCAGCCGTCGGGCAAGGTCAGCGCGATGGCCGAGCCGTCGGCGGGGAATTGGAGGTCGCCTGCCCGCAAAGCGCCGGCCGCGCCGAATGCCAGACACGCCAGCGCCATCCACCGAACCAGCCACCGGCCGGCGCCGCTCGAAGAAATCATGTCGGAAGATCGAAAGTCGGCAGGGTCGCGGCCGGACCTTTTTTCCGACGCGAGCCGGACGATCCACCACGGCTCCCTCCCCATCCGCCTACTTGATGTTGTTCATGATCGCATCCACTTCCTTGTTGTTGAGCACGGCCTCTTTCTCGCCGTAGGCGATGATGATCACCTTGACTCCCCCGGTCGTCGTCAATTTCATGACCGTGGCCACGAAATCCTTGTCGTCCGATTTGCCCATGGCGATGGCGACGGATGCCTTCGCGTCGCCTTCCACGGTGTCCGGCGCCTCCTTGACCTCGATATCCTTCATGCCGGCACCCTCGGCGAACGCCTTCGTGATGGCCTTGAGCGGCTGATTGTTCTCGGCCATGGACTTGCTCAGCATGATGCCCACCTTGTCGTCGGGCGAAACGATGAGGACGTTCCCGTCTTTTTTCGAGACGTTCCACGCGTCGGGCACGGTCAACGTGACGCTCGGACCCTTGTCGGGATATTTCACTTCGGCCCCGCGCAACGGAGCCGCGAGCGTCAGGATCGAACAGGCCACGAGCAGGGGGACGAACCGGAAAGGGCGGAAGATCATAAATGAAAAAGGCGATGAGTTTTCGCGCGGCATCGTGCCAGAACGCCCGCGTGACGCAAACGAATTCGGAGCCGGCACTTACGAAAAAAGGCGGGGCGGCGGCCGGCGGGTAGCATGAGCGCAACGGCGGAGAGTCGATTCCGCGCGCAGGGTCCAGCGTTGACACCCGTCGCGTCCCATATTTTCATGGCGGTGAAAAGTTTTCTATGTCCCTTTCCCTCGCCGAAGATATTTTCCAGCGCCACCAACGGCAGGTCCATCTCGACTTCCACACGTCCCCGTTGATCCCCGACGTGGCGGGCGAGTTCGATGCCGACACGTTCGCGGACACGGTCGCCCGCGCGCACGTCAACAGCGTGACGGTCTTCGCCAAGTGCCACCACGGCATGTGCTATTACCCCGCGCAACATGGCACCCCCCACCCCGCGCTCGGCGGGCGCGACCTGCTCGGCGAACAGATCGAGGCGCTCCATCGACGCGGCATCCGCGCGCCGATCTACACGACGGTCGCCTGGGAGGAGGAAATCGCCGCCCGCCACCCCGAATGGCGGCAGATGCGGCGCGACGGCACGTTCGCGCATTGGGACGGCAAGCCGGGGCAGTGGAAATTCCTCAATTTCCTCCACCCCGACTACCAGGACGAAATCGAGGCGCACGTCCGCGAGATCGCCGGCCGCTACGGCGACGCGGTGGACGGTTTGTTTTTCGACATCGTGTTCTTCCATCCCGAGGCGGATTGGAGCGAGACGGGCCGGCGTTTCCGCGAGGCGCGAGGCCTGCTCGGGGATGACCCGGCGTCCGGGGCCCGGTTTCAATCGGCGGCAACCGAGGCGTTCACGCAAAAATTCACGGCGTTGGTGAACGGCCTGCTCTCGTCGGCCGCGACGGTTTTCTACAACGCCCAGCACCGGATTTCGACCGACACCCGCGTCGGCGCGCGGGCGGCGTTGCCGGCGATGACGCACTTCGAGATCGAGTCGCTGCCGAGCGGTCCGTGGGGCTACCATCATTTCCCGAGGCTGGCGCGGGCGATCTCGCATTGGGGCAAGCCGTGGCTCGGCATGACGGGGCGTTTCCAGCGTTCGTGGGGCGACTTCGGCGGCATCAAGCCGCAGGCGGCGCTCGAATACGAATGTTTCCGCACCCAGGCGCTCGGGGGCGCGAACTCGGTCGGCGACCAACTCCCCCCGCGCGGAAAGCTGGAGCCGGACATTTACAATCTCATCGGCAACGTCTACGCGC
>CALMVM010000176.1:0-1916 GCA_937873255.1 uncultured Verrucomicrobiota bacterium
CTTCCAATGTTTGAGAAGTGCAAGGTTGCTTATAATCTCTCGCGTTTGAGAAATCTTCCGTCCCGCAGCAACCGATGTTCCCGAGAGAAGCGATTCCCCTGTACGTGGCTTCTCCTTGGCAACGTATTGAAAACCCCAAATCCCCAACAGTTACATGAACGAAACGAACAAACCCCTCACGACCGGCACCGACAGCAATCCTGACCTGATCACCGGCGAACCCGGCTCGCACCCCATCGGCACCGGCGTCGGCGCGGCGAGTGCCGGCGCGGCGGGCGCAGCCATCGGCGCGATGGCGGGTCCGGTCGGCATGGTGGTCGGCGCGGCGATTGGTGCGGTGGCGGGTGGTCTCGCCGGCAAAGGCGTGGCCGAATCCATCGACCCCACCGTCCATGATGCCTACTGGCAGCAGAACCACGCCAGTCAGTCGTACGCGGGCAACGGCGGTTATGACCAGTACCGTAGTGCCTACCGCACCGGTTACGAAGGCGCTGGCCGCCATGGCGTCGACAAGGATTTCTCCAGCGTCGAAAGCGACCTGAAATCCAGTTACGAAAGCGCGAAGGATAAAACGAGCCTGACGTGGGAACACGCCAAGGCCGCCACGCGCGCCGCTTACGATCACGCCCGCGATTCCGTCACCGGCACCCGGTAATCCCGCGACGAAACGGTCGCCGTCTGTCCGGCGGTGAAGCGGTCAAGCATCAAGTCCCCTGACGCCTTGTCCCGAGGTGGCAGGGGACTTCTTTTTTGGCTGGCCGGTCGCGCTGCCGCTCAGCGTTGAGCGGCGAACGCCGCCGCGGGATCTTTTGCCGATGCCTTGCCGGCCATCACCCAGCCGAAACGACTGACAAACGCGCCGACGATAAACGTCCCCGCCGCGAAGGGCACCAGCCCAAACGCCATCAGCACGAGAGACAGCGGCCCGGTAAACACCTCCGCCGTCTTCAGCATCCGGCCGGACACCCCTTCGTGGACGGCCCGGTCGGCCGCGCCGTGTTTTTTGAACAACACGAGCCACAGGATCGTTTCGATGCCGATGGCCAGCCAGCTGATCGCATTGAGCGCGGGGATGCGATAGCCGAGCAGTTCGAGAATTCCCGCCGCCGACCCCAGCCCGGCGATGCCGAAGTGCAATGGCAGCATGACGCGATGCGTGTGCCACGCGGGCACGGCGGTAGCGCCGATGAGCACCCCCGTGTAAGTCGCCAGCAGCATACCCGACAGCCCGGAGATCGTTACCAACCCGCCGACGGCCCAGAACAGGAGCGTCGTCCACATCCCCTCGGGAACGAGGTGTCTCGCGTAAAGCTCCGTCGCCAGCGCGCCCGGAATTGCCGCGATGCCGAACGGCGTCAGGATGTACACGCCCATCGACATGGCCGACTGCGGCTTGAAGATCCGCAGCATGTTGAAAAACAACAACGGCCGCCCGAGGTCCATGATGAGCAGCACCGGCGTGAGCACGCCACCCACCGCCGCGATCCACATCGCCGGACGCGTGATTTCCATGTGGCTGAGAAAGATCGTCGCCATGGCGATGACCGCCGCCATCCCCGCCGCGCCACCGATGAAAAAATAGAGTGGAATCTCCCACGTCCACACCGGTGGCTTGAGCGCGGGCATGCCGAAGTAACCCGACTTGCCCGCGTTGTCCTCGCTCGCGCCGATGCGCGTGTTGGGTTTGTTCGGCGGCCCGTTGACCGGGATCGGCCCGCCCATCACGTCCACGCCGCGACCGTCCACCCGGCCCTTGGCGTGGGCCTCGCGGCGGAGTTCTTCGAGACGCTGCTCGAACCGTGGATCGCGGACTTCAGGCACGAATGGAAAATCGTTAGAGGAACTTGAACGCCGCCAGTGCCGCCAGCACCGCGCCGATGGCCGTGGCGAACGCGCTCGTCCACGCGGCCTTCAGA
>CALMVM010000176.1:1926-7696 GCA_937873255.1 uncultured Verrucomicrobiota bacterium
GGGATACCCGCTGGCCCGCAAATGGGCAACCCGCTTTTCCGCATGCGGCCGGAGTTCGTCCAATGGGCCGAAGAGAATGCTTTCGGTCGGACAGGCTTTCGCGCACGCCGGCACCAGCCCGCTCGCCTGCCGGTCGTAGCAGAAGGTGCATTTGAACGCCCCACCCGCGTCCTTGAGCGGTTTTTTGCGTCGGTCGATCACGCCGAACGGACAACCGACCACGCAGTACCCGCAGCCGTTGCAAATGTCATTCTGAACGAGCACGCTGCCGACCTCCGTGCGGATGATCGACCCCGTCGGGCACGCCTCCAGGCAACCGGCGTTTTCGCAATGCTTGCACACGTCCGAGAGGAAAATCCATCGGAACGGGTCCTCGTGCGCGGTCAGGTCCGAGAGCATGTCGCCGGACATTGGCCCGGCTAATTGCTTGCCCCGCGCGCGGTCCTGTTCGACGAACAAAACGTGACGCCACGTCGAGGCGCCGAGGGCGTCGGTGTTGTCGTACGAATTGCCTGACCAGCGGAACCCATCATCGGGTACGTCGTTCCATTCCTTGCACGCGACCTCGCACGCCTTGCAGCCGATGCACAACGTCGGGTCGGTATAGAACCCGACCGTGCGGCCTTCCTTCACGTAGGAATGCTTGCGCTGGTTGGTGGAAAGAATGCCTTCGCCAATCATGATGGCTGCCCTTGTTGACCGTGTTCGGAACCCAGTTTGCCGTGGTAATGATAACCGGGCGGCATCTGCTCGGGATGTTCGATGATGGGGTCCTCCGGCGGCGAGATTTTTTCGAGCAATTCATGCCCGGCGACGCCCGGCGGCATCCGGCCGGGGATGACCGTACACGCGAGCGCCTTGGATTCCATGATCGTCACGTTCGGCTCACCGCTGATCGCGATCAAGTCGTTGACGATCCCGCCCCGCGCTCCTTCGGGTCCGGCGTAACCCCAATGGTACGGCAGTGCGATCTGGTGCACGCGCCGGTTGCCATCGACCATGAGCGGACGCATCCGGCGACTCACCAACGCCCGCGCTTCCACCGCGCCGCGCAACGTCGCCACGATCACCGGGTCGCCGTTGAGCACGCCGAGTTCGGCCGCCAATTCGACCGAGATTTCCACGAACAACTCCGGCATGAGTTCGTTCAGGTGCGGCAGGAAACGGCTCATCGCCCCCGTCGTGTGGTGTTCCGTCAGCCGGTAGGTCGTCAGCACGAACGGAAAGCGTGGATCCTCCGGCGGCGAGAATTTGTTGTCCGGCCGGCTGAACCAGTTGATGCCCGGGTTCGTCTGGCGCGCGTAGAGCGCATTTTTCAACGGCGACTCCATCGGCTCGTAATGCGTTGGCATCGGTCCGTCCGCCAAGCCCCTGGCGACGTGCAGCCATCCCAGGCCGTCGGAATGCAGCATAAACGGCGCGTCGCCCCGGATGGCTTCAAGGCCCTTCGCGTCCGGCGCGGGGCGGTAGTCGGGCTTTTTTTCCTTCGGGAAATCCGGTACGTCGAGCCCGGTCCACTTGCTTTCTTTCTCGTCCCACCACACGAGTTTTTTGCGCTCGCTCCACGGCTTCCCTTCGGGGTCGGCACTCGCACGATTGTAAATGATGCGCCGGTCGCTCGGCCACGCGAATCCCCAGCCGTGGCCGTACGGTCCGTGCGGTTCGCGGCGGTGGCATTTGTTCACTTCATCCGAGCCGTAGCAACCCGTGTAAATCCAGCAGCCGGCGGCGGTCGAGCCGTCGTCTTTCAAGGTGAGATAATCGTCGAGTTGCTTGCCGTGATGCGGCAACCCGTCCTTATCCTTGCCTTTGACCACCCCGGGCGCAGTGTCGATCTCCGGCGCGGTTTTCCAGCCGTTGATCTCCGCCAAGATCGCCTCGGCTTCCGGCTCGCCTTCCTCGTTTTCGGGATACCACCAATCGAGCGCGCGAAGGGGCTCGTCCATCGGGTCGGACGACGCCTGCGCCTTCGCAATCAGACGCTTGGCAAGCTGGTGGATGAACCACGCCTCGCTCTTGGCATCGCCGGGCGGCTGGACGGCTTTTTCGCGCCATTGGAGCAATCGCTGCGTGTTGGTGAACGCCCCTTCCTTCTCGACGTGCGACGCCGCCGGCATCAGGAAAACCTCCGTGGCGATGTCCTCGGTTTTCATCTCGCCGCGTTCGATCTCGGGCGCGGCGTACCAGAAGCTCGCGCTCTCGATCTCGACGAGGTCGCGCACGACCAGCCACTTCACGCGCGCGAGCGCCTGCCGTTGCAGCCGCGCGTTCTGCGAACCCACGGCCGGGTTCTGCCCCATGATGAAGTACCCATCGACCTCGTGGTTGCACATCCGCATGACGAACGGGAAATGCGAATGGTCGCCCGTCAGCTTCGGCAGCCAATCGAAGCCGAAGTCGTTTTCCTTCGTCGCGCGCTTGCCGTAGTACGCTTTCAGCAGGCTCGTGACGTACTTGGGCGTTTCGTGCCACAAACCGGTTTCCTGCGTGTATTTCTTGAGGTAGCTGGCGAGATCCTTGCTCTGCGCCTCACACGTCGGCATCGACAGATAACCCGGCAATGTATCGTAGAGCGTCGGGATGTCGGTCGAACCCTGGATCGACGCATGTCCGCGCAACGCCAGGATTCCCCCGCCCGGACGGCCGATGTTGCCGAGGAGCAGTTGCAGAATCGCCGCCGAGCGGATGATCTGCACGCCCTTGGACTGGTGCGTGTACCCGACCGCGTAGCAATGCGCCGTCGTGCGCTCGCGGCCGGAGTTTTTCGTCAGCGCGTCGGCGCCCTTGTGGAACAACTCCGGCGGGATGCCGCACACCGACTGCACCATCTCGGGCGTGTACCGCTGGTAGTGCCGCTTCAACGCCTGGAAGACGCAGCGCGGATGCTGCAATGTTTCGTCGCGCGTGATCTTCGAGGGCTCGGGTCCGCCCTCGAACGCCCAGGTCGATTCATCGTAATGCTGCCCGTCCTCCTGCCAGCCCGAGAAGAAACCCGCGCCGTCCTCCGCGTCCCGGAAATCAGGCCGCAGCAGGTTGGAGGCGTTCGTGTAGTGGACGACGTACGGGTGGAAATACTGGTCCGTCTCCAGGACGTGCCGCACCAGCGCGCCGAAGAAGACGATGTCGCTGCCCGCGCGGATCGGCACCCACAGATCGGCCATCGCGCTCGTGCGCGAAAACCGGGGATCGACGTGGATGATCGTCGCGCCTTTTTCCCTGGCCTTCATCACCCAGCGGAAACCCACCGGGTGCGCCTCCGCCATCGACGAGCCCGAAATCAGGATGCAGTCGGCGTTCGCCAAATCCTGCAAGGCCGTCGTCGCCCCGCCTCTGCCGAAGGAGGTACCCAAACTGGGCACCGTGGAGGAGTGTCATATTCGGGCCTGGTTGGACACGCATACCATGCCTAACCCGCCGGTGAATAATTTCTTGATGAGGTAATTTTCCTCGTTGTCGAGGGTGGCCCCGCCGAGATGGGCGATGTTCTCGGTGTGGTTGACCGGGATGCCGTTTTTGTGGGTCATCCAATCCTTTTTGCGCGCTTCCCAGACGCGGTCGGCGATCATGTCCATCGCCTTGTCCTCGGCGAGTTCGGTCCATTCCTTCGCGTACGGGGCACGATATTTAATCTTCGTCACGCGGTCCGGCTGCGTGACGAGTTGGTGCGACGCCGCGCCCTTCGGACAAAGGTTACCCTGGCTGATCGGACTGTCCGGGTCGCCTTCGATGGAGATGAGCTTGCCGTCCTTGTGGTAGACGAGTTGCCCGCAACCGACCGCGCAATACGGACAGATGGATTTCGACGTTTTCACGTCGTCCCCCGAAACCCGCGCGCGCATCGCCCGCGTCTTATCGGACATCGATTCTAGCCCGCTGCCGTCGAGCCCATGGCGAATCTGCTGGAGCAGGGGCCATTTCGAGAGGAAGGAAAGGGCTTTCAAGAGCATGGCGTGCGGAGAACTGGTGACGTTGCTTCGAGAAAGGAACGGCCGGCGGTTCTGAAAAGATGCAGCGACCGCCGGATTTGGCAACCGCGTTTCCGGCGGCGCGGATGCCTCGAAGTACCTGTTGGGGTATGAGAGCGAGGAACGGCTCGCCAAGTTGATGCCCCGGCCGCTCCAGGTGGACGCGGACGATCAACAGTACGAACTGCTGCGTAAACTCAACGGCCACGACGGTCCGTATGAGGTCGTGGCGTTTCTCGACGGCGCGCGCGGGTAACACTGGCGGCCGGTGTTGAATCACGCCGGCATCCTCGGGCTCAAGGAAGACGGCGTTTTTGTGTTGCAAAACCCGGGCGAACTGGCGGGCAGCACGACGATGACAGAACGCAACCTCTTCGCCTGCATCTCAGGTGCCCATAAAGCGGAGCAGGATCACAAATTCTATCAAAACGACGCGTATGATGCCGCGCTCATCATGGCAGCCAGACGCCGGGACGAGGCCCTCGTGCGAATACTGGTTGAGAGGGGGCTGATGTGGATGCCGGATCGACCGTGAAGCTCAAACCGGTAGGCGATCAAATCTGGCGGCCGGATCTCGGGGCAACGCCGTTGATGCAGACGCTCTACGGAGGGAATGATGACCACAGTCTGAAAATCGTGACCTTCCTCCTGACCAAAGGCGCGGCTCCCAACTTCGCGGACGCCTACGGCGAGACGGCGATGATGATCGCGGACCGCGCAGGTTTCACCGAGGCGCAGGCCCTGCTGACTGCCGCTGGCGCGAGGCCCTTCGATCCCTCGGACCCGAAGGTCAAAGCCGCTTTGGTGCGGATCGATGCCGTCCTGCTGATGCCGCTCCTGGATAACTTTGTGGTCGAACACAGCGGGTATGTGCAGAGGGCTCATGCAAAAGAGGCGCTCGGCTTTGAGCAGATGGGAGCATATTGTTGGTCCCCGCAGGAACGTGCGATCAAACCCATGTCCAACAAGGGATTGGATGTGTGCGGACATCCATACGTCTGCCGTCCTTTCGGAGAAGTCCCGGTGGCGGTAGCTCAGCAGACGATTGACGAACTGAGCAGCGCCGTGGGGCCGGATCACTGGGAAGGTTTCGTCGTGCCGAAGTGACCGCCCGCTCCGAGAGGACGCCCTCATCCGAATATTCGACGGTGCGCCGGATACCCTTTCGACCGATCACGCCTCACGCTTGCCGATCCGCAAGGTCCGCCAGCCCAGCCCGGTCGCCACCACTTCCAGCAGAACTACCGCCAGCAGCGTCCCCAGCAGCCACCCGCGAATCCCATCGAACTCCGGCTGACGCGGCGCTTGCCAGACCTTACTCAAATCCGTGACCGCGCCGCCGCCGCTCGCGTGCGCGACGTTCTGCAACTCCGCCACCCGCACGGGGTCGAAATGCCACTCCGGGTCCACCGCCGATGCCACCGGGCCGAACGGCAGCGCGTATTTGTCCACCTGCACGGCCCCTCGCATCCACTGCCCGGGTTTGAGCGGCGCGCTGGCGTGGAATCGTCCCGGCTCCAGACGTTCCCACACCAGCGTGCGCGGCTGTCCGCTCGCGCCATCGGCGACGACGAGTTGCGGCGCGGTCTTGGCGAGCGTTTCCTCCCACGCGGCGCTGTAGAGGAGATCGATTTCCAGTTGCGAGCCGTTCACGCGCGGACGCAACGCCAGACCCGCCGGCACCTCGCTGCCCATCAGCCAGCGCGCGAGCGCCTGGAGGAAATCGCCGTATTGCGCCCATCCCCGCACCCGCCCGGAATATTCGCCTCCGAGCGGGAACGACACCGCCGCCGTCCGCCCCAGCC
>CALMVM010000177.1:0-209 GCA_937873255.1 uncultured Verrucomicrobiota bacterium
TCTCTGCACGGGTCTGCGCCGGTGGGATGGCAACCGGATGCGCGGTGACAGCGCCAATGGACGGCGCGATGAGGTCCGGCGCGGAAGGCGTCCGTGCTGACAGGTTTGCGCCGGTGGCGACATCTTCAGGTCGGCCGATAACGCGGAGAACCTGCTCGATTTCGCGCCGGAGTTCCGAGGCGTTTTGCGGCCGTCGAGCAGGGTCTTTT
>CALMVM010000177.1:219-6667 GCA_937873255.1 uncultured Verrucomicrobiota bacterium
GGGCGTCGGCGTGGCTCGGGCGACGGTAGGAGTGCTGACCGGGGTCGGCGTGGGCGTGGGTGCGGCGGTGGCGACAGGTTCGGCCCGTCGCACCGGCTTGTCCGAGGGTGCCCGGTTCGAGAATTGTCGAAACCCCACGTAGGCGAGAGCCCCGGCGAGCGCGGCGAGTGCCACGGCGACGATCAGCCAAAGCAGCGGCCTCGTCTCTGCACGGGTCTGCGCCAGCAGGGCAACCACGGAAGGCGGCTGATTCGCCAATTGCTCGAACGGCGGCTTCGCCCCGAGATGCTGGCTCATGATCCGCGCCACCGTCCCGCCGAACGGCGGTTTGCCCGCGAGCATGTACCACAGCGTGACGCCTAGCGAGTAGATGTCCGAACGCACGTCCAGACCGCGTTCCTCCAACTGTTCCGGGCTGGCGAAATGCGGCGTGCCGACGAACCCCGCCACCGTGATCGTCGCCGTGGCCGTGTCTTTTTCGACGGCTTTGGCGAGGCCGAAATCGATCACCTTCAGATGCGGCTCCGAGCCGGCGTCGTCAAACACCTCCTCGCCGTTTTCCTCCTCGTGGACGAGCATGAGGTTCGCCGGCTTGATGTCGCGGTGAACCAGTCCGACGCGTTCGGCCGCGCGCAACGCCCGGGCAACCTGGAGCGTGATCTTCAACGCCACCGCCGCCGGCAGCGCCCCGCGCCGCTGCACGAAGCTCTCGACGGTTTCGCCGTCGATGAATTCCATCGCATAAAAATAATCCCCGCCGCTCTCGCCGAGGTGGAACACCGTGGCGACGTTCGGATGGCTCATGCCGGCGGCGGCGCGCGCCTCACGCAGGAAACGCTGCCGCGCCGTGTCGCTGTCCAGATGCTGGGCGTTGATGACCTTCAGCGCGACGTGGCTGCGCAGGTTCGTGTCGAACGCCTTGTAGGTGACGCCCATCGCTCCGCGACCGAGTTCCCACAGCGACCCGTCCGGCTTCCTGAGCACCTGGTAATGCTGAAACGACTCGGAGGCGGGCATGGTGGCGGGAGAGAGGACTATCCGCCCGGAGGCCCGGCGCGCAAACTGTAATTATGGCGTTGCCCGGGAGCCCGGGCGGCTGTTTAATGCAAATCTCGGGTCGTCTTCGTTCCCGTCCGATCCAATGGCTGCCACCATCCGAGTGATTCCCGCGCAGGTTGATGCGTTCGAGGTGCCGATCCAGTACACAGCGACCATCGGACGCACGCCGGAAAACACGGTCTGCCTGAAATTCAGCCCGACCGTCAGTCGCCAGCACGCCATCATCCGCTGCCACAACGGCTACGAGTACCAGCTCATGGACCTGGGCAGCCGCAACGGCACGTTCGTCAATAATCAGCGCGTGGTCATGCCGGTCACGCTCCAGAACGGCGCGCGCATCCGCATCGCCAACAACGACCTCATCTTCGAGCAAAGCCTCGACCTGGGCGGCGGCGAGGAGGCGGCGGCGACGCTCGCGGGCCACTCGGAGTCGACGATGCAGACCGTCCACAACGCGGCGATCCTCGTGTGCGACATCCGGGGCTTTTCCAGCCAGGCGGAAGTGTTGCCCGACTCGTCCTTGGCGCAGGTGCTCGGCCAGTGGTTCCGCGAGGCCGGCAACACCGTGCAGAAGCAGGGTGGGGTGATCGACAAGTTCATCGGCGACGCGATCCTGGCTTACTGGCAGGAAAACGCCGGGCAGAAAGACGCCTGCGAACGCGCCTACCAATGCGCGCGCCAACTCCTCGAACTCGCCGGACGCACGAAGTGGCCCGAATCGGGCAAGCCGTTCCTCGTCGGCATCGCGTTGCACTACGGTCGGGTGGCGTTCGGCAACATCGGCCTCGTCGCGCAACGGGATGCAACGATCATCGGCAACGCGGTGAACACGGCCTTCCGGCTGGAAACCGTCATGAAGGAACTCGGCCAGGACCTTCTGGTCAGCCGCGAACTGGTGGACTGTCTGCCCGCCGCCGACCGCGCGCTTTTCGCCGATCTGGGCGAGAAGCCGCTCAAGGGCAAAAACGAGACCGTCCGGGTGTTCGGCTTCAAGGGCTGAACGGGTCGGCCGTGGGCTCGATCATGGTTCTGAAACGAGCGCGCCCGCGTCTTTTTTCGCGTGGTCGTGTGGATGATAGTTCGCCGCACACAGGCAGCCGCCGAAAACCACGATGGTGCCGGACAGATATGTCCAGAGCATCAACGCGATCACCCCGCCGAACGCGCCGAACACGGCGTTGAAATTGGCAAACCGCGTCAGCACAAAAAGCTGCTGGGCGATTTGCAGGAGCAGCGTGACGACCAACGCCGGCATCCAAACCCCCCGGAAGGTGATCCCCGTCGCCCGTCGCGGCGCGAGCTTGTAGAATAAAATGAACCCGTAAAAGAGCACGGCGGCCGACCCCAGATACCCTAAAAAACTGAACAGCAGAGGCACCCAGACCCGGCTGAAGGTCAGATAACCCTGCAACGTCTTCAGAACGACCGGTAGCACGTTGCCGAGCAAAAGCGCGCTCGTGAGCACGCCGAGCATCATCAGGTTTCGCACCGGGAGTCTCCACCAGTTGAGCGGCTGCTGGCGAAACGCCTGGTTGACGGAACTGACCAGCGATTGGAAAAACCCGAGCGAACTCCACAGCAGACCAACCAGCGCGACAAGACCGATCTGCCCCCTCGATTTCAGAATGCCCCGGATCGTCTCGCCGAGCAATTCGCGTCCCTGCGAGCCGAGAGGGACGTTGGCAACGACATACTCGAATGCCTTGTTTTGCGCAGCCTCCTCGCCGACGAACCGCGCGGCGAAATCGGTCGTGAGAGTCACCAGAAGCACGAGCAACGGCACCAACGCGAAAAACGCATAGTACGAAAACGACGCTGCCCAGACCGTGCCGCTGATGTCGGAGAAAAGCCCTCCGGCTGTTTTGAGCCATTGCCAAACGGCGCGGACAGAGTCCGTGAACCTCTGGCGATTCCACGGTCCCCCGACCACCAGCTTTCGGTCGTCCGCGACTCGTTCGACGTTCTCGTCTGACATGGACTGCCGGAACGGCTGATCGGTCGCGCCAGCTAGAGTCCTTTCTTGACCTTTTGCTCGACCGGGCGTTCGACGTGGCCGCCGAAGCCCTTGCGCATCGCCGAGAGCATCTTTTCGGCGAAGCTGTGCTGCTCGCGGGAACGAAACCGCGTAAACAGCGCCGTCGAAAGTACCTCTGCCGACACGCCTTCCTCGATGGCGGCTTGAACCGTCCAGCGCCCCTCGCCGGAATCCTCGACCGCACCGCTGTATTCCTCCAGGCGCGGGCTCTGGATCAACGCCGACGCCGTGAGGTCCAACAACCATGAGGAAACCACGCTCCCTCGACGCCAAAGCTCGGCGATCTCGGGGAGATCGAATTCGTAACTCAGTCCGGCTTGCAGTTCGGGATTGTTAGCCCCGCGCATGATATCGAAGCCCTCCGCATACGCCTGCATCAGACCGTATTCGATGCCGTTGTGAACCATCTTGACGAAATGCCCCGCTCCAGGTCCACCGCAGTACAGATAACCTTTCTGCGCGGTGCCCTTTTCCGGATCGCGCCCGGGTGTGGGAGACGTGTCGCCGACGCCCGGGGCGAGCGTGGCGAAGATCGGTTCGAGACGCTTGGCGGCGTCCGGGTGGCCACCGTACATCAGGCAGTATCCGCGCTCGACGCCCCAGATGCCGCCGCTCGTTCCACAGTCGAGATAGGTGATGCCGGAAGGCTCCAGGTATTTCGCGCGGCGAACGTCGTCCTTATAGAACGAATTGCCGCCGTCGATAATCGTATCCCCGGAGGCAAGGAGCTTGGAAAGGGCGACCACGCTGTCCTCGGTGGGCTGTCCGGCGGGCACCATCACCCAGATTGCGCGGGGGACCTGGAGTTTGGCGACCATGTCCTCCAACGACGACGCGCCGGTGGCCCCTTCTTTTTCCAACGCGGCGACGTTGTCGGGATTGTGGTCGTAGACTACGCAGGCGTGCTGGTTTTTGAGGAGGCGGCGCACCATGTTGGCGCCCATCCGGCCGAGGCCGATCATGCCGAGTTGCATCGTTGGAAAAGAAAAAGGTGGAAGGCCTAACGCGTCTGAGCATGATCGTGCATCCACCGCTTGGTGCGTGCGTGGCGGTCGGCGAACATGAGGTGAAATTGCAGGCGTCCAGCCGTTTCGCCGAACCATTTGCCGAGCCAGCCGCCCGGAAACAGATATTCGACGTGGTCGGTCATCCGCGTGCGCCGGGAGTCGAGCGCGTGAAATTCATGACGATGCCGCCAGAACGCGAACGGACTCTTGACCGCCTCGTCCACCAGTCGGTCCGGCGCAACGACCTCGCGCCAGACCCCGCGCCAACGCAGCGGCAACACTCCGAAAAAACGGACGACGATTTCGAACTCGGCGTCGGGGTGCGGCGTGTGATCCGCCCGCTCGACGGCGACCTTCTGCCAGCCCGGCGAGATTTTCCCGACGTTATGCGGGTCACCGTGGAAGGCGAACACCACATCGATCGGCGCATCGAGATCGACGCTGCACTCAAATAGGCAAGGCTTCGGCATCGTCACATTCCACGCGTCAAACCCGCGCTCGAATCGCCGCACCGTTGGCGAATCAAATCGAAGACGCCCTGGGAGCTCCCTGTCCTCCGTCCTCGACCCGACCGTCGGATTTCGGCTCCGTCGCTCCATCGATTTCCTCACGGCTATCGATGGTCTGCGAAATATCCGCTTCTTTCAACGGCTCGACGTTCGCGGTGGAGTGATTTTCATCCGGCACGACGGTTGTTTCCGTCGGTTCGGGGTCTGCGCTCGGTGCCACGGAAGAGGACGACGCGGGTTCCGACGAATCTGCCGCCGTTGGTGAGGCGACGCTCGCCGGATCGGCTCCCACGTCGTCGGCGCCTTCCGGCGTCGGCTTTTTCTGTTTTGCCGAAGCGGACGTGGGCGATTCATCCTTCGCCTTCGGGGGCAGTGGGAGGTCAAAGGTCCCGTTGTGAAACTCGATGATGTGCCCGGCCTGCACCAGGAAGCGCAAATCGGCACCCAGAGCCGCTTTCGCCTTCGTGGCGTCTTCCTCCGTCGCGGTCGCCGGTTGGGCCACCGGCGCGACCGTGTCGGTCGGCGCAGCATCGGCCGTGGGTGTAGGAGGCAGCGACTGTTTGGCGAGGATTTGTTCTGCAATCACCTTGCGCGTGCAAAGCGGCGATTTACCGATGATATCCAGGATCGCGGCCACGTTCGCGGAAACCGCCCCGTTGCCCGCCACGAATGGTGTCGGCCGCGCGATGGAAACGTACACGATACGCTTGCGGTGCTTGAAGATGTGCAGGCCGGCGTTCTGCAATCCCTCGCGCAGGAGTTGCACGAATTGCGCCGGATACCGCGATTCACGTTCGTGCGCTTGCCTGATGGCCTGCATCATCGGGGCTTCGGGCAGGTTGCGCGCCACTGACCCGTGGACGCGCCGAACGTTGCCGCTCTGCACGAGACCATCGAAATAATGCTGCCGGAAATGTGCGCGCGCGTCCGCCATCGAGGACAGGGTCGTCGGGGGTTCGCCCTCCTTGGTGACAATCGTCTTCACCGTGCGAGCCTCTTCCTTCCAGCGTTCCACCAGCGCTGGGTCGCTGACGATTTCGATGTTGCGCCGATAATCCTCGAACGATATCCGACGGCTAAACCGCGCCTCGTATAATGCGCGCAACGCCGGCTGGTAGCCGTGATGATTCGTCGGTCCAAGTAGCGTGCCGCTCTGGCGCTCACGCGCGACGTTGGCAAAGTTCCCCTTGAGCGGCTCCTTCTGCTCGATTTGCTCGCTATAATATTGCTCACGCGCGGAGTCGAAGGCAATTCGCTCCAGCACCGTGCGGTCGAGCGTGATCGGCCCTTCTTCTCCCAACTGGTAGAGCGTCGCCCCCGTCTGCGCGGCGGCGGGCTCGACCGTGAACTGGACCCAATGCCGCGCGGGCTCCTGCAAAAACATCCTCGCCAGGCTGAACAGCGGATACGCCATGTGCGTGGAGCGGATCTGCTTGATGATGCTCGCCAGGCAACGGTCGTCCGGTTGAAAAACGACCTGGACCGGCGCGACCGGCGCGGGCCGTTCGGCCTCCTCGCGCGGCGGCCTCTGGGCGAAACTCCGGTCATCGCGGCGCTCGCCGCGTCGGTCGTTGCCTCCGGGTCCGGGCCGCCGTCCGTCGCGTCCGCGATCACCGCCGCTCGGGCGCGCGTCGCGGCGGTCGCGGTTGAAGCCGCCCTGGCCTCCGCCGCCCCGTTGCGGACCGCGCGACATCGGTCGCGTATCGCGGTCCGACGGACCTTCGTGACCGGCGTATTGTTTGGAGGGAGGGACCGTTCCCTCGCGCATCCAGTCGGGGACCAGGCGCAATTCGTCGAGATTGATGGACGGAAAATCAGCTTCGTTCATAACGGAACAG
>CALMVM010000178.1 GCA_937873255.1 uncultured Verrucomicrobiota bacterium
GTCCTTCGGCTCGTTGCACTTCCCTCAGGATGACAGAATTTTTTTTGGCGGCCTGCGTTCATATAATCCGACCGCAACTCGGGGCTTTTGCAACGTCGGAAATCAGGTAGAATCGTTTTCCGAGCAACGCGGCATCCTGTCCACCGCCGGACGTTCCCCATCCTTCCCGATGACCCTGCACGGCGTCCTGCGCAAGACCGGCCGGATCGTCCTGCTCTTTTTCCTCGTCACCGTGCCGCTGGCCTGTTTCCTGTCGCCCGACCGGCTGCTGTTGTTCCCGACGCGCGACCCGCTGGCGCACTTCGGCGCGACACGTTCCAGCCTCCCCTTTCGCGGCGGCGAACTCGAACTCTGGACCGCCCGCAGCCGTCCGCGCGCCGCACCCGGCAGCCGCGCCGAGGTGTACGTCCTGCGTTTTTACGGCAACGCCGACCGCGCCGACCCGAACGTGGGGCTCGAGATCGCCGAGCAATGGCAGGCGCGCGACACCGTGCTCTGGGGCGTCAATTACCCCGGCTACGGCGGCAGCAGCGGCGACGCGCGGCTGGCGTCGATTGGCCCGGCGGCGTTGGAAGCCTACGACGCGTTGCGCAAGGAAGCCGGGCCGGACCGGCCGATCCTCGTTTTCGGCACGAGCTTGGGCACGACCGCCGCGCTGCACGTCGCCGCGCAACGGCCCGACCTCGCGGGCCTGATTTTGCAAAACCCCCCGCCCCTGCGGCAAATGATTTTGCGCGGCTACGGCTGGTGGAATCTGTGGCTCGTCGCCGGGCCGATGGCGATGCACATCCCCGCCGCGCTCGACAGCATCGCCAACGCCCGCGCGGCCCACGGCAAGGCTGTCTTCCTGCTGGCGGAGAAGGACGAGATCGTCCCGCCCAAATACCAGCGGCTCGTGGTCGAGGCGTACGCGGGCGAGAAACGCACGGTGCCGCTGGCCGGCGCGCTTCACAACTCGTCCATCGAAGGGCAAGGGCTGGTCGATTTCGAGCGGGCGGTGGATTGGATGCTGGGCCATGCTCCTTTCCCGTGAAACTCACCATCACAGAAGGTGACCTACTCGATCAACCCGTCGAGGTCATCGTCAACGCTTGGAACCGCAATATCATCCCTTGGTGGTTGCTCTTGCCCCAGGGGGTTTCCGGAGCCATCAAGCGGCGTGCCGGTTTGCAGCCTTTCCGGGAATTGGGGCGTTTTGGTCCGATCCCGCTCGGTGGCGCGGTATTGACCTCAGCCGGTCGGCTACCCTTTCGCGCCATCATTCACGTTGCTGGCATCAACATGCTTTGGCGTTCGTCCGAGTTCTCCGTCCGCCAATCGGTCTCTCACGCACTCGACATCGCCACGCGGGAAAAATTCTCCTCGGTCGCCTTCCCGTTGATTGGGGCTGGATCGGGCGGCGGTTCCGCTAGGGTTGCCGAGCGATTCATGCTCGACGAATTATCCCGCCAGCCATACGCTGGCGAGGTTTTCGTCGTTCGCTACAAACCAAAGTGACCGTATTGGTTTGCGATATCCCTTCGCACGTTGGGGCGGGGCTGCGGATCGCAGCAAATGATTGATCTCTTATCCATCATCGGCGCGCTACCGGCGGTCGTGCATCTGCTGGCACAGGCATCGCCCGCGCCGTCCGATCCGGCGGATGATTTCTCGCCGCTGATCTTCGTCATGCTCCTGGTGACGCTCGCCGCGTGTTGTTTCCTGTTGGGGGTCGGGCTGATTCTCACGCTTGTGGGGATTGTCTGCACGGCGGTTTTGATCGCGCTCGGACTCGTCTCGTCGTCGGTGGTTTTCGCGCTGCTGCGCCGCCGGGTGTCGGCCGGCGTGCGCGCGCTGCACTATCAGGTTTGCGCGTTGATGGCCGCACCCGCCGGGGTGGCTCTCGTGGCGTTGGCGTCCGCCGGGTTCAGACCGGGAATGTCCTGGCGGTCGATCCTGCCGCTCGGGGTCCTCGCCGGGTGCGTGGCGGGTTTGCTGGTGGCGGGAACGTGCGACTGGGCGGCGCGGCTGGCGCACCGCCGTCTGTTGCCCACGCGCGGGTCGGACGTCGCCCCGGCGGCGTCCTTGCCCGGTTAGAGGTGATTGGCTGGGTCGCGGTCGGCGGCGGTCTTAACGCCGAAGGACTGGGCCTCGGCGAGCGTGATGTAGCCCTTATGGCCCTTGTCGATGGCGTTGAACAGCCGCCGCACCACCATGTCGCGGCGTTTGCCGTGGGTGTTGAGTTCCTCCTTGGTCAGCTTGCCGTCGTGGTTGAGGTCCAGCGCGCGAAAGGTCGCGGCGGCCTCGTCCTGATGGGCCTTTTCGATGTCCTTCCAGTCTTCCTTGGTGATCGCCCCGCTGGCGTCGTGGTTGTACGTGGAGAACATCGCGTCGGCGAACCCGGCGTCGAACTCCGCGAACGTCACCTTGCCGTCGTTGTCCTTGTCGAGCATGTGGAAAATAGGCGTCGCCCCGCCGGCGGGCCGGTGTTCGTTGCGTTCGGCGGTGGTCATGCAGCCGGTGAGGGCGGCGGCGAGAACGGCGGCGGGAAGGAGAATTGATTTCATGACAAAGGGAATATCGTCACGCGGCATCCCGGCGCGCTTGCGGACCGATCAGGCGGGCCGGGGTCAACGGCCTTCCAGCGTCCATTTCTGGCGGCGCAGTTCGTTGCGCTGCCGGTCGAGTTCCTTGAGGTAAGCGTCGAGCGCCGCCTGGTCGATGCCGTGGAACCGCGAGGAATCATAACGCCACCGGTAGCGGGAGTCGTTCGGATTGACGCGGATGCGGCGGACCTGTTCGTCGAGCGCGTCGATCTGCGATTTCAGGTTTTCGATCTGCCGGTCCCGGGCCTGGTAATCCACCGGGGTCGGCATGGCGGCCGACGCCGGCACGGCCTGTGAGAGCGGCATCGCCGGCGCGGCGGGCGGCGGCGCGAAATCCGCCGACGGACGCGGGGAGTTTTCCCAGACCGGGCGCGTTCGCAGATCGTCGATCAGACGCTCGTCTGCACCGTAAACACGCAGTTTGGTGATCTCCGTCTGGCCGAGCCACGCCAGCAGCGGACGGCCGGCGGTTGCCGCGATGATCTGGTCGTCGCGCTGGCCCGCGCCGAGCCTGCCGGTCACTTCATCCACGGTCAGCGGGCGGACCTTCGCGGTGGGCGTGGAGTCGTAGACGACGCTGGTCGTGGGTGCCAGATAATTCGAGGCGGCGGGCGTGGACGCCGCGAACGGCCGGGGTGCCGACCTGATTTCCGGCCGCGACGCGGCGGCTTGGAATGCTCCCGCGACCATCGCCGTGACGCCCACGACAAACAGCGATGCGCAGACACCGATCCCCGCCAGGGAACCCGCCAGCAGCAGGAGCCCGGCGCGCACCTGATGGGTCGCCAGCGCCACCACCGACAACACGATGGCGACGGAAAAAAAGACGTGTGCCGGCGGGAAAAACCACGCGGTCAACCAGCCGCAACCCGCGCAAATCCACCCAGCCGTGATGGCGGAAGTCGAGGGTTCGCGTCGTTCCTCTGTGATCCGCACGGCCGCCGGATCGAGGGCGGAAGCAATTTGCCAGACCGGCGCGGGCCGCGACGATGGCTTGGGGACCGAACAATGAAGCGGGGACTGCAACCGGCGGGAAGACATTTGCCCCGGGGAAGGAGCAGATTCGCTGCCAGCCGACGCCCGGGGGAATTCCCCGTTTTCAGCGCCCGCCGTTCAGAACAGGAAATATCGCTGCGCCATCGGCAGGACGCTCGCCGGCTCGCACGTCAGCACGACGCCGTCGGCCTTGACCGTGTACGTTTCCGGGTCCACCTCCATGCGCGGGAGGGCGTCGTTCCAGAGCATGTCCTTCTTGCCGATGTGGCGCGTGTTCGAGGCGGCGACGAGGCGCTTGCGCACCGTGACTTTTTCGGCCAACCCGGCGGCGAGCGACGCGGCGCTGACGAACGTCACGCTCGTCGCAAACTTCGCCCGTCCGTGCGCCGCGAACTGCGGCCGGTAGAACGTCGGCTGCGGCGTCGGGATGCTCGCGTTGGGGTCGCCCATGTTCGCGCACGCGATCATTCCACCTTTCAAGACAAGTTCGGGTTTGACGCCGAAGAACGCCGGCTTGTAGACCACGAGGTCCGCCAGTTTGCCGACCTCGATGCTGCCGACCTCGTGCGCGACGCCGTTGGCGACCGCGGGGTTGATCGTGTATTTCGCCACGTAGCGCAACGCGCGGAAATTATCCGCCTGCCCGTGCGCCGATACACCGGCGGGCAAGGCCAGCGCGCCGAACTGCACCTTCATCTTGTGCGCCGTCTGCCACGTCCGCAGCACGACCTCCCCCACCCGGCCCATTGCCTGGCTGTCGCTGCTCATCATCGAAAACGCCCCCAGGTCGTGCAACCGGTCCTCGGCGGCGATGGTTTCGGGGCGGATGCGCGATTCGGCGAACGCCACGTCCTCGGGGATCTTGCTGTCGAGGTGGTGGCAGACCATGAGCATGTCGAGATGCTCGTCGATGGTGTTGACCGTGAAGGGGCGCGTGGGGTTCGTGGAGGACGGCAGGACGTTTGCCTCGCCGCAGACGCGGATGATGTCCGGCGCGTGCCCGCCGCCCGCGCCCTCGCTGTGGAAGGTGTGGATCGTGCGGCCCTTGATGGCGGCGAGGGTTTCCTCCACGAAGCCGCTCTCGTTGAGCGTGTCGGTGTGGATGGCGACCTGGATATCCATCTCGTCGGCGACGCCGAGGCAGCAGTCGATGGCGGCGGGCGTCGTGCCCCAGTCCTCGTGGAGTTTGAGGCCCATCGCGCCGGCGAGGATTTGTTCGCGCAACGGCTCGGGCGTGGAGCAATTGCCCTTGCCGAGAAAGCCCAGGTTCATCGGGTATTCGTCGGCGGCTTCGAGCATGCGGTGCATGTTCCAAATGCCGGGCGTGCAGGTCGTGGCGTTGGTGCCCGTGGCTGGGCCGGTGCCGCCGCCGATCATCGTGGTGATGCCCGAGGCGAGGGCGTGCTCGATCTGTTGCGGGCAGATGAAATGGATGTGCCCGTCGATGCCGCCGGCCGTGACGATGCAGCCTTCTGCCGCGATGACTTCGGTGGCCGCGCCGATGGTCATGGCCGGGGTGATGCCGCTTTGCACGAGCGGGTTGCCTGCGTGGCCGACGGCGGCGATGCGGCCGTGCTTGATCCCGATGTCCGCCTTGATGACGCCCTGCACGGCGTCGAGGATCAGGGCATTGGTGAGCACGAGGTCGAGCGACTCGGCGTCGAGCGCGAGGGACGACTGGCCCATGCCGTCGCGGATGACCTTGCCGCCGCCAAACTTTACTTCGTTGCCGTAGCCGTCGCCCTCTGCGATCAGGTCGCGCTCGACCTCGATGAACAACTCGGTGTCGGCCAGCCGCACGCGGTCGCCCACCGTCGGCCCGAACATTTCGGCGTACTGCCGCCGTGACAGGTGCAATGCCATGACGCGCGAGCATGGGCGAGAGAAATGGAGCGCGCAAGGAGGAAGCGGGCTGCAACAGGCGTCGGCTCGCCAGCCGTGGAGGAAGACGGCACTTTTAACACAGAGACACGGAGACACGGAGACCAGAGGAGGAAAGGCATCGACGGAAGGAAATCCCGTTGCGGGCCGGACGAAGGCCCGTCTTCCTTCCCCGGATTTCTTTTTCTTCTCCTCCGGTCTCCGTGCCTCCGTGTCTCTGTGTTAAAGTGCCGCGCCCGCCTACCGCGCGTGTGCCGTTCTCTTTGCATGGACCTCCTCCAGATTGTCCCCACCTTGCCGCCCGCCGTCAGCGGCGTCGGCGACTATGCAACGTTGCTGGCCCGCGAACTCCTCACCCAACACGGGGTCGGCACGCGGTTCGTCGTCGGCGATCCGCATTGGCAAGCTGACGACGATACGGACCCCGCGTTCCCCGTTGGGAAGGTTGCCATGCATTCGGCCGACGCCCTGGGCGCGTCGCTCGGCGATGCGTCCGGCACGGCGCTATTGCATTACGTCCCGTATGGCTACGCTCACCGGGGCTGCCCGTTCTGGCTGGTCGATGCGCTCGAACGCTGGAAACACGCCGACCCGTCGTCGCGCCGGCTCGTGCTGATTTTCCACGAGGTTTACGCCTCCGGGCCGCCGTGGTCGAGTGTGTTCTGGACGAGCCCGTTCCAACGACGGCTCGCCGCGCGGCTGGCGCGCTTGGCCGACGCGCGGCGCATCACCACGGCGATCTCCCTGCGCGAACTCCAGGGCATCCTCCCCCGCGCCGAACGCTCGCTGCCCACGACCGTCGCCCCCGTGTTTTCCACCCTCGGCGAACCTGCCGA
>CALMVM010000179.1 GCA_937873255.1 uncultured Verrucomicrobiota bacterium
GTTACTTTGTGAATTCGCGCCGCCTAACCACCCGCTCCAGCGAACAGGCAGGGCGATCACGTCTTCTCCGTACTCCGCGCTTGTTTTCGCCCTGCCTGTCGCTGAGCTTGGAGGCGT
The DNA here is from genome assembly GCA_937873255.1 of uncultured Verrucomicrobiota bacterium. Classification (GTDB taxonomy): domain Bacteria; phylum Verrucomicrobiota; class Verrucomicrobiia; order Chthoniobacterales; family SZAS-18; genus CAHJWO01. Next base: position 118 of record CALMVM010000179.1, read on the forward strand.
TAGGGCTCATTTCGCCAAGCCCAACGACGCTAACCCGAACGTGTATTCGAACGCCGCCTCGTGCAGCCGGTCGTAGCGGCCGGACGCCCCGCCGTGGCCGGCGTCTAGGTTGATCTTGAAAAGCAGCGGGTTGTGGTCGGTCTTGAGCGTGCGCAGTTTCGCGGCGTACTTCGCCGGTTCCCAATACGGCACCTGGCTGTCGTTGAGCGATGTGAGGAGCAGCATGTTGGGATAGTTCGTCGCGCTCAGATTATCGTAAGGACTATAACTCTTGATGTAGTCGTATTCCGATTTGGTGTTCGGGTTGCCCCACTCGATGTACTCGCTCGTCGTCAACGGCAGGGTGGGGTCGCTCATCGTGTTGAGCACATCCACGAACGGCACCGCCAACACCGCCGCCTTGCACAGGTCGGGCCGCAGGTTGAGCGTCGCGCCGACCAGTAGGCCGCCCGCGCTGCCGCCTTCGATCACGAGGCGGTTGTGCGCGGTGTATTTATGATCGGCCAGATAGTCCGCGCACGCGACGAAGTCGGTGAACGTGTTCTTCTTGGTCATCATCCGGCCGCCCTCGTGCCAGGCCTCGCCGAGTTCGCCGCCGCCGCGTACGTGCGCGACCGCGTAGATCACCCCGCGTTCCAACAACGACAGGTGCGCCACCGAAAACGTCGGGTCCTCCGAAAGCCCGTATGACCCATAACCGTACAACCAACACGGCGCCTTGCCGTCGAGCGCCACGTCCTTGCGCCGGACGACATCCAGGGGGATCGCCGTGCCGTCGGCGGCCTTGACGCGCACGCGCTCGACCGTGTAGCGCGAAGGGTCGTAGCCGCCGGGAATCTCGTCGCGCTTGAGCAGGGTCTGCTCGCCGGTATCGAAGTTATATTCAAAGATGCTCAGCGGCGTGACGGGCGATTGGTAGTCGTAACGGAACGTCGCCGTGTTGAACTCCGCGTTATGGTTCGGGCTCGCGTCGTACGCCGCCTCGGGCAACGGGATCGTCTCCATGTGCCGCGTGGCGAAATGATAAACCCGAAAGCGGGGCAGCGCGTCGGCGCGTTCGCTCAACACGGCGTATTCCTTGTACGGCTCGAAGTCCTCGATCTTGACCCCCGCGTGGCCCGGGATGAACTCGTGCCACTGCGGCGTCCCGGGCGAGGAAACGGGCGCGGTGACGACGCGGAATTCCTTCGCGCCGTCGTTCGTGCGGATGTAAAACAGGTCCTGTCGGTGCGCGGGGTAGTATTCGATTTCGTTGCGGCGCGGCGCGATGACTTTCGGCTTGTCCTTGGGATGATCGGCCAGCAGATAACTATATTCCGTGGTGCGCTTGCTGGCCGAGCCGACGAAGATGATCGCGCCGTCGAGCGAACGGCTCGCGCTCACGTCAAAAAGTTCGTCCTTGTCCTCGTAGACGAGCACCGGAGCCTTGTCGCCGAGGGTGTAGCGGTAGACCTTGTCGGAGCGTTTGGCCTCGTCCTCGGTGACGAAAAATAATGTCTTGTTATCGGCCGCCCACGTGACGCTGTTGACCTTGCCGACCGGCGTCTTGATTTCCTCGCCGGTGGCGAGGTTCTTCAGGTGGAAGTCGTAGTCGCGGTGGCCGTTCACGTCGGTGATGTAGGCCAACAGGGTGTTGTCGTCGCTGTAGTCGAAATCGCCCAGCGCCATGAACTTCTGCCCTTCGGCGAGCGCGTTGACATCGAGCACGATCTCCTCGGGCGCTTCGACGTTGCCCTTCTTGCGGCACAGGATCGGGTACTGCTTGCCCTCCTCGGTGCGGGCGTACAACCAGTAACCCCGCTGCGGGTAGGGGACGGTCACGTCGGTCTGTTTGGTGCGGGAAAGGATCTCGTGGTAGAGCTTGTCCTCGAACGCCTTGAAGGGGGCCATCACGGCGGCGGTGTACGTGTTCTCGGCCTTGAGGTGTTCGATGACGGCGGGGTTGTCTTTTTCGCGCAGCCAGAAGTACGGGTCTGGCAGCTTGTCGCCGTGCATGCCGACGATCTTGGGTTTGCGCTCGGTGACGGGGGGTTTGGCGGCGTTGGGGTCGAGCGCGAGTGGGTTGGACCCGGTGGCGGCATCGGGCGCGGGAACGTCGGCGGCGGGCAGGGGAGGGTTCATCAGGAAGGACAGGAAAACGGCGGCGGCAACGGCCAGGCGCGGGTGCATCGGAGGAACAAAGAGGTTCATTTGGAAATTGCTCGCCGGCAAAACGCCACGGTCCGGGCGACACCGCCCGGCGATTTCTGCTAGGTTGTAGCCCGGATGAGGACAGCGCGCGACTGGAAAACCTATTATCTCCGCGAGCGCGAACGTCTCGGCGAGGCCGGACTGCAAGCCTGCCTGGATCGCGCCGACGCACTCGGCCTGCGCGAACGCCTGCGTGGGGCCGACGCCGTCGTCTTCCCGCACACACGCCTGGAAACCTCCGGCGAACTCCCCGCCGCCGCGGCCCTGGCAGCCGTGCGGTCCGGCTGCGGGACCGTGCTGGCGCTGGGCGTGCTGCACGGCGCACGGGTGGAAGACGCCGCGCTTGTGCAGGCCGCACGCTCCGGCGACGAAGCCGCCCGCGCGACGTTGCGGCGGGTCCACGGTCCGGGCGCGCCGGACGACCGGGGGCATTGGGAGGAGGAATTTTCGCTCGACAACTTCGCGGCACTGCTCGATGCCGCCGCCCGCCGCGAACGCCTTCCCACCCCGCGACTCGTGCGCCGGTTTCCGTTCCTGACCGGCGACGATCCCGCTGGCCTCCCCGGCCTTGATGAATTGCAAGCCTTACGCGCCGACCCCGGTGGCACGTTCCTCGCGGCAACGGCGGACCCGATCCACCACGGGGTCGGCTACGGCACTGCTCCCGCCGAACTCCGCCCGCTCGACGACCCCGCCACCTCCGGATGGGCGCGTGCGAGCGTGCGGGAAGGCTTCGACCGGCTCGCGGCGCGCGATTACGCCGGGTTTCTCCAACACGCGACGGACGCCAAATCGGATTTCCGCGACCCCGGGCCGGTCCTGGCCGAACTTTGCGCGGGCGATTTGCGGATGAACGTCCTCGAACTCCGGTTAGTCGATTACGCCGACGCGCTCGCCGCGCCCGCGCCGACCTGGGTGGCGGGCGCGTTGGCCGCGTTGGGTTCCATCC
>CALMVM010000180.1:0-5602 GCA_937873255.1 uncultured Verrucomicrobiota bacterium
GATCACCGCCTGTGTGTCGGTGCCCCTGCTTTGGATTCTGTACTGGGTGCGGACCCGGCAAGGTAGGGAAGAGGCTCCGTCGGTTTGGAAACATCCCTTGGATTGGTTGCGCTACTGGTGGAATGCGAGGGGCGATGGGGGTGACACGCGCGATGCCATCCGGCCCTTGGAAGCGAGGAATTGGGATCTCAGTTGGACGCTTTGCGGCGCGCTGACGGGCGTGCTGGTGGGAGTTATTTTCTGGTTGGTCTTCGGCCCAGCGCGGGGGTTGGGCTTCGGTTTGGGCATCACGCCGCTGATGGCGTTCGCCTTTGGGCAGCGGGGACCCCGGGTCAGCCTCAAGACCCAACCCAACCAAGGCATTAATCAATCCTTCACCAACGCCCTGCGTTACTGGATCGGCTTGGGACTCTTCGGCCCCTTGGCTTTCGGTTTCGGCTACGGCTACGAGCGTGGACTGCTCTCCGGAGTCGTCAATGCATTCCTCGGCCTGGGCCTTTCCGTTGGCGTGCTGGCGCTCGGCATCGTGCCGGTGATCAAGCACACTGGCCTGCGCTTGCTGCTCGCCAGAGCCAAACACATTCCTTACCATTATGTGCGGTTTCTGGACGCGACCGTCAAACTGCGCCTGTTGCGCCGTGTAGGCGGCGGGTACATGTTTGAACACCCGAATCTTCGCACCTATTTTTCTGAACACTCACCGGATCGACAGAATTAGCCTGATCCGCAGGTTGAGGGCCCCGGCACGCCTTCCGCTCCTTCAACCGCGCCGCAGATGGCTCTGGGGCGCGCTGATTTTGGGAGCGCTCATCCTGACCACTATCAAGGCCGCCGACCATCCGCCTTTGCACCCTCCCCCGCCAGCCCGCCGGCTTTCCATGCTCTCTGGAATAGAACACGATTTTCTCCTTCACAGAACGGACGGGAAGAACGGTGATGGGTACACGCGGATCGTGCGGGACTTGCTTCAGCGCTCGCAAAAGAAAGATTCCGACGACCGGGGAACCTTCCATTACGATCCTACTCTGCTCACCTTGGCGGCATGGATCGAGTCACGAAATTACGACCGTGGCCGTCCGCGCACCTGGCAGCAGGTGGACCTGCCTCTACCGGCTGGCGCGGACCTCCGAACGCGCTACTACACACGCGATGTGCCGGCGCACGTACGCTGGGGAGCGTCCGACCAGAAACGGCTTTTCATCTTGCTCGGGTCGAGTTATTCGACGTGGCAGCGGGGCACCTGGACCAACAAGACCGTCAGCATCCTGCGGGCGGATTTTTCTGAACCGCACATCGTGGCTTTTGCCGGGTTTTTGACTCCGGAGTTTCTCGCGTTGGATGCCCGTCATCCCGCGCTCACCGCGCAGGAACCGGCGCGCGATCTCTACGCGCGGTTGCAGGCGGCGATAGGTTCATGGAAGCAAGCTGGCCGGATACCGGACGACACCCGAGTCGGGCTGATTGGCTACTCCGGTGGCGCGAGTCTGGTCATTTCACTGTTGGCGGAGGATCAGCGGAACAACAAGAACGAGCACGAAAAACGCGCCCTGCTTTTCGAGGAAGGAGGGATCGCTTTTAGTCCGGTACTCGACTTGCCAACAAGTTTTCAAGTTCTCGACCAAGCCAACGCCGCTCTCACCAGCAAGGGCTTCGCGCCAGGGCGCGCTTTGACTCAACCCATTTTTCCGGATTTCATCCGCGCTTACCTTCAGGGCTTTACCGCGTCCGACCCTTTGCCGTATTTAAAATTGACCGCCGACGGTGCCAAGCCGGATGCGGTCAGCCGCCGCGATGAGATCATCGGCCGTTTCTACCGGGAATTCCAAGTGGTGGATCTGGCTACCACGAGCAAAGCTCATTACCCGTTGGCACCTGAGGCAGAGTCCTCAGCCCGCGCCCTTCGCCGACGAAGGGCCTTGAGCTATGATGCCTATTATCGTGGAGTTGTATTTCAGAGCTACAGCCAGCAATACAACTTGGGACCAGAAGCGAGCATGGCGGCGTATTCGCTCATCGAATCGGAGTTAGCCGCCATTACTCACACACCGCTCTATATCGTTTTTGCGGCGGATGATCCGTTCCTGTCGCGAGTGGATGAAAGTGTTACGCCCCGCCCGTCCGGGACCGACGTGGGTGATTTGCCACCGCGACTCGCGGAAATCATGCGGTTCGTCACGCGCTTTCCCAATATGCGGGTGTTCGCACCAAAACGTGGCGCACACATGGGTTACTTTCTAGACGGGACTTATTTGCGCACCACTTTGACAACTTTCTTCGGACCCAACTAATTGTGAGAGTTGTCTGATCTGGACGGCTTTAGGGCAGTTTGCAATAAGGATTATTGTTGGAAGTCATTTTGGATCCATTGTTGTGCGTGAAGTTCAAGTGGCCGCAGCAAAAATCATGAGATTGTTTCCGTCCCCCCTGGGCACATTGTGGATTGTAGCGGCACGTTTTCTTGTCGAGCCGTAGCAAATGATGCCTGTCCTGTGGGGGCAAGTCGGCGGCTCTTGGAGCGATTTCACTTCCAGCAAAACTTCCAGTAAACGGGCGTGAAAGGATACTGCTGGGATAGTGATGGCATAATGCCGGATTAGCCTTGCCGTGTGGGGAGAGGCCGTGCATTTTCTCTCTGTAAACACGCGGGTCGGAACGACCGAATCCTACCGCTGGATCACTTAAGTTGTTCAACAAGAACAACTTGCATAAATATAGCAGTTTAAGGTGCGCTGCTTCTGCGGGAGACGTTACAGCTCCAGCCGCTCTCGTGTTCGGTCAAGTCCGACTGCGAGCCCCTTTCGGGATCGTCCACGAACCAATGCCCAAACGGTAATGTCGCAAGGGCATAAAGCAGCCCGCACCCTGGTCGGATGCGGGCTGAGATCGGCGAGATTCGGCGTCCGGCTTATTTACTGATGATCTGGCCGGTGCTGAAGTTGTAGAAGTAACGCACGCCGTTGGTATTGTACCGCTGCGGGTTGGTCGGGTCCGGGTAATAGTACAAAAACGCCTGCAAGTTGAAGTCGTACAGGAACGGAAATGAGAACGTCGGCGAGGTGTAGAAGAAATCGTTGCTCTTGAAATCGTAGAAATACACACCGTTGGCCCCATCGAGGGCGTTGAAGACGTACTCGAAGCCCAAGTCGAAGTGGTAGATAAAATGTGGGTCGCTCAGATACTCGTAGTAGCCGAAAATCTTGCCGTTGGAAAACGAGAGGTAATACACCCCCTGCGAGAGCGGCACCCCGCCTGCGAAGAACGAGGAGGGTAGAGCGATGTCGGCGGCCGACGGCTCGACGATCTGGATGAGGGCACTTCCCCCGTTGCCCGCCACTTTGGTGAAGACGATCCGGTCCACCGATTGATCGGGAGTAAGCACATCGATCGGTTCATTCATCGTCGCGTTCGGATCATGGGCGGGAGAAGTCAACGTACCCGCCGCAGGGTCCCAGACCGCCCAGGACGCATTCGGGATGGTGCCGGTCTGCCCGGAGAACGATTCGTGCAGCCAGCCCGTCAGGCTCACCGGCTGGTATGCTCCGCTGACGAGATGGTAAGCCTGCAGGCGGTACTGCTCGTTGCGTTCCACATCCACGATGACGATGCGGTCGCGGGAGGTGAGCGGCTGGGCGAAGTCGTATTGCAGTGAGAGGGCCGACGTGTCCAAGTCGCTCTCCAGTCCGATGAACCCTCCGGCCGTGTCGTCGCCGGTGCCGGTGGCCGCCGTGCCGACAAAGGACGTGAGATAGCCGGGGTTGTTGCCGGGTGTCGAGCCGCCGTAGTGATCGGTGTACAGGGAGTGCACCGTGCCCGTCAGCGCGGTGAGGGTGACATCGTTGGCGCCGCGGAAATCCGTGACGAACGGCGCGCCGCTGTTGAGCACGGTCACCGCGTTTTGCGAGGAACGGTTGATCAGATGCACGGCAGGGATGCTTTGGGCGCAAGCCAGCGAGCCAAACAGCAGGCTTACGGCGGTACAAAATCCGATCCCGATGATGGTGGGTAGTTGAGGGAGCAGTTTCATGAGAGAGGTCAGGCGTTGATTGGTTCGTTACCTGGAGGTGAAGTTCACTTTGCCGGATGTCGCGAGGGTTTTACGGCGGAGTGCCAATGCGACGATGCCGACAGCACCGAGCAGCAACGCCCAAGTGGAAGGCTCGGGCACGACACTCACGGTCAGCGAGGCGTTATCGATATAGCCGTCCGAGTCCACGCCGATTCTTTTGAGGAAGGTCATCTGGAAATCGACGTAGCGCGTGCCGGCCGGGACCGCCGCCGTGGCGGTTTCAAACGTCCACTGACCCGGGCTGTAGAACGGGCCGTTGGTCGCCGTGCCGATCTGCGTGCCTGCCGCGTTGAGGAAGAAGAGATTGACGCCGGCGGCATCCCCGACGTTGGGGGTGCCTCCATCGTTGAGCGACCGCTCGAAAAAACTGAAGGTCGCTGTGGTGCCGGGCGTGTTAATGAGCGCAACGGTCAGACCCGCGCCGACCAGATCGACGCGCTGGGTCAAGGTACCGTTCGAGCCGCTGCCGCCGGTGCCGCCGAAAAAGGCGTAGGTCCCAGCATACGGAGCGATGCCGTCGAGCGTGCCGTCGTCGCGCCCCGGGTTCGTCGTGCCGCCTGCGGTCCAGCCGGTCACGATGCCAGGGTCGTTGCCGGTGCCCTGCTCCGCGCCGGGGTTGGTCAGCAGGTTGGCGGTGGTGGTTTGCGCGTGGACGGAAGTGACGGCCAGCGCACCGGCGGTGAGGAACAGGAAAGCCCGGAGGCGGTAGCGATTTGGTGAGGTGTGCATGTTCGTGGATGTTGGTTGTTGGTGAATAAAAATCCCGGTGCGGCCTCGCTTAGCGATGGGTGCGGCGGCGCAACGTGAGAGCGAGGAAACCCCCGCCCGCCAGCACGGCGGCCCAGGCGGAAGGCTCGGGCACGGCGTTGGTGACGACGAGGTCCACCTCACCGGCCCGGCTCGTGTCGATGGCGTAGTTGTAGCCGGCGGGCAGCGTGCCTAGGGCTAGGCCATTGTCGGTCAGCGCGCCGGTGTAGTTGATCAGGTCGTAGCGGCCCACGCCGAAGCCGGCGAGCGCGTTGACCGTCAGCGTGCCGGCGAGCGTCAGCGCGCCGTTGACCTGGAGTTGGTCGGAGGCCGCCGGGCTGCCCAGATCGAAGATGAGCTTGCTGCTGCCTGCCAACGCGACCTGGCCGTTGAGAGTCATCGTCCCGGTGCCCTGAACGAAGCTCCCCAAGAAAAAGTCGTCACCGGGACGCAGGCTGCCTGCCAGAGAAAGCGTTGGCGCGGTGAAGGTGCTGCCTGCCAGGACGCCAGTCGTGGTTTGCGTGAGCGCGCCGGTGGCTGTGATGATCCCCGGCGTCGCCGGGCCGCCTTGCTGCACGTTGCCCGCGATGGCGAGGCCGCTGATGGTCAGGGTGCCCTGCACGGCGAAGGTGCTGCCGCTGAGCACGCGCATTTGACCCGTGCTCACCACGTTGCCCTGGACCACGGCGTTGCCGCTCGCGTACAAAGTCAGCGTCCCGGAGTTGTTCAAGGCACCGGAGACCGTGAGCGTGCCGCCGTTGATGCTGCCGCCCCCGACCTGAAGCGAAC
>CALMVM010000180.1:5612-6622 GCA_937873255.1 uncultured Verrucomicrobiota bacterium
GGCTCCCACGGTGGTGAAGTTGCGGCCGTCGAGAAATTCCAGGTCCGCCCCGCCGGCGTTGGTGGCGATCGCGTTGATCTCGTTGAAAACGCTGCCCACGCCGCTGAGTAAAACGCCCGCGCGATTGGTGATGATCGAGCCGCCGCCGAGGGAAAGCGTGGCCGTGGTGTTGGGGTCCAAGACATCGACGATGTAGTTCCCGCCGGTCAGCGCGGTGCCGGAGAAGTTCGTCAGCGCACCCGGGGAAACGGTGAGGGTGCTGCCGTCCCGCACGATGAAAGCGTTGTTGTTGGTGAATCCGCCGCCGCTGGCGTTGCTGAGAAAAAGCGTGCCGCCGTTTAGTGCTTGGAGGAACGAGTTGTTGACTAGGTTCGCCGTGCCGCCCCCGGGCTGGACCGTCAGCGTGCCCCCGGCCACGGTGGCCTGGAGGTAGCCGTTGTTGAGAATGGTGGAGGTGCCACCGCCCAGGTTGCCTGGGCCGGAGAACGTCTGGGTGCCGGTGATCGTGATCTGGTCACCCGCATACTTGGCGAAAACGCGGTCTTTGGGGCCATTGAGATTGATGGCACCTCCGCTGCCACCGAGAAAGCCGCCCGGTCCTGTGAAGACCAGGGTAGCCCCGCTGCCGGCACCGTTGAGGTTGATCGTGCCGTTGTTGACGATGTAGCCGCTGCCGTTGAACGATCCGTTGTAGATGCCGAACGTCGCGCCGTCGGCCACGTTGAGCGTGTCGCCCGCATCCACGGTCAATCGCCCGATCCTGTAGGTGCTGCTGTAGTTGACGACGGAAGGCGTACCCATCTTGCCGCCGTCGATGGACACGTCGTAGTACGGATCGTCAGGCACGGTGCCTGTGTTCCAGCGCGCGCCGTCGCTCCAGTTGCCCGTGCCGCCGTTCCAGATGTAGGCGGTCTGGGCGGAGACGCTAACGAAGCTGGCACCGAGGCAACACGCGGCGCACAGGACAACCGACCAGCGGAATCGACGCGGCAAGGGAACCGTTTTGTGGG
>CALMVM010000181.1 GCA_937873255.1 uncultured Verrucomicrobiota bacterium
CCCCGACGCGTAGCGTGGTCATATCACTCGTCTCAGCCCCGGCAGGGGCGTAAGAAGATAGCCCACGGCGTGAGCCGTGGGGAAAGGTTATGCTTCTGGCAAGCCCCGGCAGGGGCGTAAGAAAATCGGTGCGGCCCGCCCGGGATGCTCGTGCGTCTTTTCTTACGCCCCCTGCCGGGGCTGAGACGTTCGCGCGGCGGATTTCCCACGGCTCACGCCGTGGGCTATCTTCTTACGCCCCTGCCGGGGCTGAGAAATGCCGGAAGGGATCACTATTACGCCTTGCCCAGCTCGGCTCTCGCCCTACCGATAAACATCATTCCCCCAATAAAACGTCGCCACCCCCCATGCCATCTCGCCGTCGGTCGGGGTGGTCGCCTGCAAGGGAATATCCGCAAGGTAGCCGCGCGCGTACTCGTCGGTCGCGGCATTGCCGGAAGTGGACTGCCGGAAAAGCAGACGCGCGCCGCCGTCCGCCCGCAGCCCGACGAGGAACACCGTTGGGTCGAGGACGTTCGCGCTATCGGCCACGGAGAACCGCACCGGCGGCATCGCCACCCCCGCAGGCAGCGCGACCGCGCCCGTGAAACACACCTGCGTCGCTTGGCCGAAACCTTGCACGCGCGGGGCGGCCGGCATGGCGGGCAGCGGCACCGGCACCGGACCGGCGAGACCCGGGCGGGGCGGGACGGTGTTGACCGCGCGTTCGGCGGAGTCCAGCGGCTTGAACGGCGGTTGCGCCGCGTCGTACGAGGGAACGTAGCGAAACCGCAACGCCCCGAGCACCTGCGCGGCCGTCGGCGCGGCGGGGCGGGTGGTCAGCGCGGGGTCGTTCATCGCCAGCCAGTGCGCGAGGGGAGCGTTCTCCGGCCGGTCCAGCGGCACGAGCACGACCTGCGCGGGCGGGGGGAGTTGCGTGCCGGTGGGCGTGTACGCGGCCTGGAACGCGTAAAAACTCGCCGCGTGGACCAGCAGCGACGCCGCCATCATCAACGCCAGCCGCCAGCGCGAACGCGCCCGCCCTTCCCATTGGAAAATCAGACCGTCGCTATCGCCATCGGCCGTTGCCGCCTCGTCCGCCATGGGGGTGCCCTTACGGGTTCGGCGGCGGCACGGTCGCCAGCGCCACATTGTAATGCTGCTGCAACGCCTGGTTCATCACGGTGACGACCGATTCGTACGGCGTGCCCCGGTCCGCGCGCAGAATGATCGAGCGGGGCGAGCCCCGGTAGGCGGCGAGGCGCTGGCCGAGTTGTTCGAGCGTGACGGGTTCGTCCTGGTAAAAGATGCGCACCGACGTGTCACCCGACTGGAGCGTCACCGTCCGCGCGTTGACCTGCGGGGGCAGGTTGAACGACGAGAACGGCAGCGTCACCGCGATGCCTGGCTGGAGCACGAACGACGAGCCGAGCAAAAAGAAAAACAGGAGGATGAACACCACGTTGACCGTCGCCACCAATCCCAGCGGCAACACGGAAACCGGCGAGGCGGTGCGAGTGAGCTTCACGGAAAAGGCAGAAGGTAGAAGGCGAAAAGCAGAGAATCGAAGACGGAGGACAGGAATCAGTTTTCTGTTTTTTCTCCTTCTACCTTCTGCCTTCTGCGTTATCACCCTGCGGGCGATGTCTCGCGGACTCGACTCTGCCTTTCCCCAAAGGGAATGATCGCCCCCGTGCCGCCACGGTGGTCCATGAGGAGATTGACGATCTCGATGCCGGCGCGTTCCATGTCGTGCAGGAGCGCGTTGACCCGCGAGGACAGATAGCTGTAGGCCGCGAACGCCGGGATCGCCACGACCAGCCCGCCCGCCGTCGTGAGCAAGCTCTGGTAGACGCCGTTGGAAAGGGTGCTGGCCGTCACGTAACCGCCCTGGGAAGACACCGTGACAAACGCCGAGATCCTGCCCGAGACCCTCCCCAGCAGGCCGATGAGCGGGGTGATCTGCGCGACCGTGGCAAGCAGGCGCAGGTTTTTTTCGAGCACGGGCACTTCCAGTTGCCCGGCTTCCTGGACGATCTGCTTTAAGTCGGTGCGCGGCAGATCGTGGCGCATGATCGCTGCGACGATGACCCGCGCCACCGGCCCCGGCGTGCTGCGGCAGATGATCTGCGCCTCGGCGTACTGGCCGTGGCGGATGAGGTTGGCGATGCCGCGCAGGAGGTCCTCGACGGAAACGGAAACGCGGCGCAGGTAGGTCAGCCGTTCGGCGAACACCCCGACGGCCACCACGCTGGCCACGAGGATGATCCACATCAGCGGACCGCCTTTATCGACGAAGTCTTTCATCAAGGGGCTGGGTGCGTCCCGCCCGGATACGAAGGGTGGGGACGCCTCGGGGCTTTCACCCGATAACAGCGAAAGCATCCCGCCGGGCCGGGAGCGTGTCCAGCGGAAAAATTTGGGCGCACGGTCCGCGACTTGGCTGGTCACGCCCGACAGGAGGCGATGTCAGGGCTATCCGGATTGACATCCACCCGGCGATGGAGCGGATGAACGACGAGGTCCATGTCTTCCATCGGGATCGCGCCGAGCAGCACCTTATCACCCGTTACCAAAGCGCCACCAAAGGCAACGCGATTTTTGAAGCGTATTTCCACTGGTCCCACGTAAGGAACCGATTGCCGACGACCATCGGCGAACACTGTCTCCTTGCGACCATCGACATTTTCCAATCGCAGAGCCTCCGCAATGTCGGCCGGTACACACAGAAACGTCGCACCGGTGTCAGCTAGAGCCTCCACTTCGATGGCCGGAATGTCAGGATAGCGAGGGTTGCGCAGGGTGATCATGGCAAAGCTAAGACCCATCGGGCACAACAAGCTACCTCCACAACCCCTCGCAGGACAGCGAAATCTCGCTGTCCTCCCCGATCGCTCGGGATCACCCCCGCTCCGACATCGCCGAGGCCGCGATGTCCGCCGCGTCGAAGTGGAACGTGTTGTCGTTGGGCTTGTCGCGCAACGCTCGCAGCAGTGCCGCCAGGCTCGCGCACGCGCCCGTCGAATAAAACCGCACCAGCCCCACCGTCGTCTCCTTGCCGAAGACCGTGATCATGATCGTGTCGTCGTCGACCGAGTTCATGAAGATGTGGCTGCCGTTGCCTTGATGGTACAGAGCGTTGAACTCCACCTCGCCGATGCGGCGGGCGAGTTCCTTGGTCGCGGCGAAACTGCCGGCGGCCAGCGCGGCGATGATCGTCACGTCCATGACCTCGTGGTCGCCGCATTGCGAGATCACGTTGCCGCCCTTGTCGATGATCACCGCCAGGTCGCTCTCCGACTTGGTCAGGTAATCCTGCAACACGGCGTCGATGTTCGCGACGTCCTCGATGGTCAGTACAGGGATGGATTCCATATTCGCGGTGTTCGCGGGCGGGGAGAATGAAAGCGGAAAGTTCGGGGAAAGGGAGAGGGCGAAAGACGGAAATCGGTCGTTTGCAGACGAGTTCCTAGCGTCCCGCCATGCTCACCGTGGACGACGAGGGCGACGGCCGGGCCGGTTCGCTTTCCTTGTTGAACTTGTGCAGGAGCAGTTGCGACACGCTGTTGAGCGCGGCGAAAACGTTCTGGCCCGTGCTGGACACCACCTCGTAGCTGCTCACTCGCTTCTTGCGGTTGTTGAGCAGGAACTCCAGGTAGTTGACCGGGGCGATGTTGGGCAGGTCGCGCTTGTTGTACTGCACGACGTAGGGGATCTCGTCGATGGAGATGTTTTGCTTGGCGAGGTTTTCCTCCAGGTTCTTGAAGCTCTCGACGTTTTCCTCCATCTTGTCCCACTGCGAATCGGCCACGAACACGAGGCCGTCCACGCTGCGCAGCACGAGTTGGCGCGTCGCGTTGTAGATGACCTGACCCGGCACCGTGTAGAGCTGGAACTTCGTCTTGAACCCCTTGATGACCACGGCGTTCAACGGCAGGAAGTCGAAGAACAGCGTGCGGTCCGCCGCCGTGGCGAGCGAGACGAGATCGCCCCGGTTGTCCGGATTGATGCGCGAATGGATGTAGGCCAAGTTCGTGGTCTTGCCGCAGAGCGCGGGACCGTAGTACACGATCTTGAACTGGATCTCCTTGCTGGCGTAGTTGATGATCGACATGGGCTTGGCGAGGGTGGCGGCAGGTGATTGTTGGAGGAGAAGTGGGGTGGCGGCC
>CALMVM010000182.1 GCA_937873255.1 uncultured Verrucomicrobiota bacterium
TGCGCAGGTAGTGATTGACAGATGCCTTGCCGCTAGAAAGCACGCGCAGCAAATCTTCGGCCTTGGTGTTGATGAGCAACAAGTGTCGGATGGGATCGAAGTCGCGGCCCGCGAACGCGCGTTGGCAGCGTTGCTGGGATGTGTCCCGGCCCCGCTCTGAGTACACCGTCATCACCATTGCCCAAGTGCGGTTGGCGATCTCCACATCGTGTGCTTTCAGGTACACTCGGGCGAGATCGAGATTGAGTCTGGGCTGGGCGACGGATTCGTTGGCGGCACGCAGCTTTTCCTGTGCGGCGTGCTTATCTTTGGTCCGCAGGCTGACTTGCACGCCGGTTTCGTGGTCCTGCTGGTAATACATGCCGCTGGCGCGGCGAAATAAACGGTAGCGAGCTTCTGGCACGGTCGTTTTCCTCCTCTGGATGGTTGCCGAGCCAGAGCATAGGAAAAGAACCGCCGGGGCCGTTAACGGGTACTGATTGAGTGCGCCCGGATTTGGTGGCGCGTAGTGGCTGAGTGGGGAAAACCCACACATTCCACTGGAAGTTTTGCTGGAAGTAGGGCTTTTTCGGCCCTTCAAAATTCAGCAAATATCTCGATCTCAGCGTGTTGTGCATTGGCTCCAGCGGTAGGATTCGAACCTACGACCAGGCGATTAACAGTCGCCCGCTCTACCACTGAGCTACGCTGGACTGGCACTCACAAACGATCTGCTATAATCCACCGTCTTCCGAGCAGGGATTTCGGTGGACATTGGCATCACCCTCACGGTGGCGCAAGCGGAAATCCTTGGACGTTTCTTGGGTAGTGATTTCTGATTAACCGACTGGCTGCCGGTTGTATTGATGAACAAACAAGCGCAAAGCCGGTGCGTGCATCCGCTCGAACTTGGTCCTGAGAGCAGCCCCGATGGGGAAAGCGTGCTGGCACTTGGGGCAGTGGACGGTGTTTTCATTTTTCATGGTTTGTCCGGTTGTAGTCTTCGATGGTTTGTTGTTGGATGTAGGCGGCCCCGGACGAACGTCATCGTCATTCGTTGGCTTCTGCCAACCAACAAACCGACAACGGACGTGGATACCGACGGGCTATCAATATCAACGAAAGGCGATGTCGCAAGAAGAAAATCCACGTTCGTTGTTTTTTCGGGCGCGTCTGGGTACCCTCCTCGCCGAACGGGGCATTTCCCAACGCCAGCTTGCGGCGGCCACCAAGCTCACTCCGCAGAGCGTCTCCAACTATGTGCGTGGCACGCGCAGCCTGCCCGGTGCCGAGGAACTGTACGCGCTGGCAAAGTATTTCGGCGTCAGCATGGAATCCCTCTTGGGGCCGAACGACGCCCAGCAAACTGCCGAAGACGTGAAGAAGGTCGCCTGCATGCCGCCGTCAAAATCTGCGTTGCGGCGCATCGCCAAGCAGATGGAACGTGCCTCCGAGGAATTGAAATCACAAGCCAAAAAACTTAATGAATTGGCCGATTGAAGCCGGCCTCTTGCATAGATTATCGGCTCGCTGTGACATTCGGCGGTGATGACAACACACGCCGCAAACGAAATCATCTTGGGTGCGAAAACGACGGCAAAAACAGCCGTGCGATGCGTCGCTAAATGGCAAATTTTGGCTGAAATGATGTTGTTTCAGAGCATCTCAAAGTATGTTTTCGGGCGTTTCGGCGTCGGGCGGAGGCAAGTATTCCGAGGCATCTTCCACGGTCCGCTTCTGTGCCGTGCCTGACTCGATTACGGGTGTCAGTTTAGACGCTAAAATGGATGACACGCGCAGCTTCGCGCGCTGGCCTGCCGGCACGGGCCGCCCGGCCATGTCACAGAGCGGCGCGTCTGTTTTGTCCACACGCCCTTCCCAGACCTCTTGCCGCACATAAAACACGCCACCTTTTGGCGTCTCGATTTTCAGCACTTCCGCTACAGTGGCGTCAACCGGTGGGATGGGTACATGAACCTGCTCAACGAGGAGAGGTCTGTCGTGCGGCGGTTCCGCTTTGGTTTTCTCACGCGCTTTGCTGGTCTTGGTCGCCGTTCCGGCATACGGTTGGACCGGCGGCGCGTCAGCCGTGGGAACAGGTTCCTTGTCAGCCGCGCCCGTCAAGCGTTGCCAGAGCCGCTTGAAGAATCCGGCCTTGGCTTCGGCTGGTGGGACAGCGGCGGGGACCGTGCCTTCTGCCGCAGCGTAGCCTTCTGCCGGTTGACCAAGGTCGCCAGACGCCGCATCGTCGCGGCGGTCGGGTCGTCGGCTTTGTCCATCGCCGCGAACCCGATGGGGATGCCGTTCATCGCGATGCCGTTCGAGTCGCGCGTGATCGACGTGATCGACATCGGGACGAAGTAGTTCTGCTCGAAGAGTTGCAGGTCCTGCGCGCCTTCTTCCACCACGGTGCTCAGATGCAGCACTCTCGCCTCGGCGATAGTCCGCGCTTGCTCGCTGGCTTCGAGTTGCTTCTCCAACAGCTTGATGTTTCTTTGATTTTGCGGACTGGGCTGTGAAAGGAGAACCACACAGTCAT
>CALMVM010000183.1 GCA_937873255.1 uncultured Verrucomicrobiota bacterium
CAAACACGCCTCGGGCTAACTCTCCCTGTGGCTCGGAAAAGTGGGTCTCGTCACACCTACCATGTCATAAAGGCTTTTTGGCCTTTCAGAGCGTTTCCTGCCTTCCAGACAGGCAAACTCGCGCGTTGCAGCCCAAAAGCCTGTCAACTACTTTTTCCACTTAGCTGGATGTTTTTTGCTGCCAACTTCTTTTACAGCATACAACCGCCGTGTATCTGTTCGCAACGCAAAAGCGATCAATCGAGATCGGGCATTGTAGCCGCTGCGCCTTCCATCGCTTCTCGCCCAACATTGACGTAAAGCGCATGAGTCACCTCGTCATCATGGCCGATGAGCGACTGAGCGACAGCAGCGGGAATACCAGCCTCGTGCAGCAATGTAGCAGCTGTCCGGCGCAATCCATGAAACGTTGGAACGCCGCCATCACGCCGCCGTCCAACAATGCTTTTGCCATCTTCGCGTTTCTGTTTCTTGGACACGCTGGTTCGCAGACCGGCGGCTTCGAGCAGTTCACCAAATTGTTTCGAAAGGCGGCTGGCTCGTCCATCCTGCTGCACGATAGCATAAGCCTTCGGATGAAGAGGCATCTTGGGTTGGCTTGGGTTAGATAAAACTTCCAAGTGTCGGCGGAGTGGAGGGGCGATAGGCAGAATGAGTTTTTTCCCGGTTTTGCGGGCGGTCAATTTCATCTCGCCGCGCGCGAGATCGACATTCGCCCAAGTCAGCGTGGCAATATCGGCCAGTCGCTGACCCAAATAGAGGCCGCATTTGATCATGCCCCGCCACTCATCGTCGGAAACCGCCAGGATGGCTCGCAATTCTTCAAGGGTAAACGCCCGTTGCTCATTTTCGCCGGTTCGCCGCACTGTTTCCACGAACTCCGTAGGATTATCCTGAATGACGCCATCACGTCGCGCAGCTTTGAAGATAGACCGTAATCCTTTGAGGGCATGGTTGACACTGCGTGGGGCCAGCGTCCCGGTCAGGCCGTTACGGAAACCTGTGATGTGCTCACGCGTCACTGCCTCCATGGTTATTTCGGCCTGATCAACCGTCTGGAGATAAGCTAGGAACTTGCCTGCCGTGCTCTTGTAAAATGCGATGGTTGCCGGGGAAGTTTCATGTTTTTTGTGCTCGAACCAGCTTTGGATGAAGTCACGTACGCTGATCACCGGGAGGTCTTCGTGGGTGATTTCCTTGTGCAAACTGGCGATCACTTCTCGTACCTTCCGGGCGGTACGTCGGCGGCTGGCCGCTTCCTCGTACTCCTCGGCAATCTTACGGGCTTGCTTGCGATCAGTTGTCTTGGTGCTTTTCTTGAGTTGCCTACCGCTGGCGTCAGTAAAGCAGGCGGTCCAAAATTTAGAGTTTTGTCGTTTCCACAAACTTGCCATGTGAGAATGATAATGAGAATTTCCGCGTTCATCCAGCAAAGTTCAGGGAAGTACGCAGAATTCACTTTTCCCTCTCGTGGAATCGATTATGAACATCCCTGGACATCCCTAGATTGCCCAAAAACGAATCGGGAGTTCGATTCTCCCCTCTGGCAAACTCGTTATCTAACAACGTTTTACGAGAAATTTGCCAGGTTTTGCCTGTGAGTCACAGCGGTTAGTCACAGCACTGGCGTGGATTTGCGCTCTTAGAACCTGTGGAGTTAAACGGCGAGGCGGCGGACAAGCAGGCGCATCATCGCGCACCAAAGCCAGGCTTCGGCGCTTTTGATGGTTTTCTCGTACTCTTTGGAGAGCAGGCGGCACTGGCCGAACCAGGCGAAGGTGCGCTCGACGCGCCAGCGGAACCTGACGGGCGCGAAGCCCCTTTTTTGCGCCGGTGGCGGCTGGGCTTGGGGACCTTGGGCTTGGCGGTGACGTGCAGTTCCACGCCGAGAACTCCGCGCGCCACGTGCTCGGCCTGACGCTGGTGGGAGCCGTCGGCCGTGAAGCTCTCGAGGGAAGGATGCCGCTCGCAGACTTGCCCCATGACCGTCCCGGCTTCGGCTCCATCGGCCTGGTTGGCGGCGGTGACGTGCACGGCCAAGAGCGTGCCCTGGCTGTCGATGGCGACGTGACGCGAGCGGCCCTTGATCTTTTTGCCGCCGTGAAAGCCGCGCGCCTCGCCCTCTGCGGCGCTCTTGACGCTCTGGCTGTCCAGGATCGCGTGGCGGGGCGCGCGGCGCGCGCGGCCCAACTCCACCTCGCGCCAGCGGGTGCCCAGCACGGCGACGGCCTCCTGCCAGACGCCGCGCTCTTGCCAGCGCTGGAAATGATCATGCACCGTGTCATACGGCGGAAAGTCGTGCGGCAACGCCCGCCAACGGCAGCCCTCGCGCAACCGGTACAAGCAGGCTTCGACCACGCGCCGCTTGGGGTACTTCTCGCGGGCACCACGTGGATCGGGCCGCGCAAAGAACGACGCGATCTTCTCCCACTGCGCGTCGCTCAAGTCGCTGGGATAGCTCATCCAAGGAGCTTGCCAGACGCCGACCCAACCACGCAACTCCTTTAACTCCACAGGTTCTTA
>CALMVM010000184.1:0-4514 GCA_937873255.1 uncultured Verrucomicrobiota bacterium
TGCCGACCGCGGCTGACTGGCCGAAGAGAATAACTGGCTAGTCAGGCTGCCAGTGCAGGCGGGCGAGTACCACGCGGTGAGGTCCTTCGGCTCGTTGCACTCCCCTCAGGATGACAGGCAAGAATAGGGCGAGCTTCGGTTACGGCATCCCATTTCGTTTGGCCAGTTCCCGATCTCTGGCAGGATCATCCAAACATGAACAAGCCTACCGCCCTCCTCCTGCGAATCTTCGGCTTTCGCCTCCCGCCACCGACGACGGCGTTCGGCCGCGTCAGACGCCGGTTGGAACGCGCTACGACCGTCCTGGCCATCGGCTACGTCGCGTTGCAAGCGTTCCCGCAGGTGCTTTTCGCGCACAACGTCACCACTCAAGGCATCACCATTTATTCCCGCGCGCCGTTGCCGGCTGAAACGGCGGCGTGCGTGGACCGTGCCGCCGTGCTCCTGCGCCAATCCGAACTCGCCGTCCCCGGCCGCACCGAACGCATCTTCGTCTGCGATTCCCCGTGGCTGTACCGGTTGCTTTGCCCGGCGAGCGCGAGCGCGTTCGCCTGCTCGGTGCCGCTGACCGACCACGTTTTCATCGCGTCGGCGGATTTCCGGCAGGACGTGGCCCGCAGCAGCGCGCCGCAGTACAACACGCGTTCGCTCTCCGGCGTGATCGCGCACGAAATCACCCACGGGTTGATCCGGCATCGCTTGGGGCTTTGGCGGGGCGTCCGGCTGCCGACGTGGGTGGCGGAGGGATATTGCGACTACGTGGCGCGCGACGGCAGCTTCCCCACCGCCGAGGGGCGCCGCCTGTTGGCGGAAGACCGGATCGACCCGACCCCGTCCTTCCGCTATTTCCGCTACCGCCAGACCGTGCGCTGGCTGATCGAGGTAAAACACCTTTCCTTCGAGCAGGTGGTCGCGCGCTCCGACGATCCCGCAACGGTCGAGGCGGACACCCGCGCGTCGCTGCAACGGGGCGAACCGCCGTAGCCCCCGCCACCACACCTTCCCATCGGTCTACGGCCGACGATATATTTATTTTTAGATAACGCACGGCCAAAAGCCGTTTCCGCCGCGACATTTGGCTCGAAACCACCCATGATCCCGCCAAAATCCCTCCCTCTCCGCCGCGCCGCCGTCGCGGTCCTGTGCGCACTGTCCTTCACCGCCGCCGCCCGTGCGGTCGATTCGGTCTCGGTCGCCGCCGCCGCCGACCTGACCTATTGCTTGGAAGACATCAACGCCGCGTTCAAGAAAGCCCACCCCGGCGCGGACTTGAAGGTAACCACCGGCTCGTCGGGCAATTTCACCACGCAGATCAAGAACGGCGCGCCCTTCGAGGTATTCCTGTCGGCGGACGTGGCGTTCCCGCGCGAACTCATCAAGGCCGGCCTCGCCGATGAGAGCACGCTGAACATCTACGCCATTGGCCGCATCGTGTTATGGACTTCCACGCCCGACAAGGTGGACGTGACGAAGGGTTTTGCGCTGCTGCGCGACCCGAACGGCCCCGTCAAGAAACTCGCCGTCGCCAATCCCGACCACGCTCCCTACGGGCGCGCCGCCAAGGAGGCGCTCGTCCACGAGAAACTCTGGGATGCCGTGCAACCCCGCGTCGTGCTCGGCGAGAACATCGCCCAGACGGCGCAATTCGTCGAAACGGGCAACGCCGACGCCGGTTTCGTGGCGCTCTCGCTGGTGCTCTCGCCCAAGCTCTCGAAGGTCGGCAAATGGTGGGAGGTGCCTGCCGACACGTACAACAAACTCGAACAGGCCGCCGTGCTCACCAAGGCCGGCGCGGACAACCCGCTCGCCAAGGCGTACCTCGATTTTCTGAAGACCGACGAGGCGCGGGTGATCTTCGACAAATACGGGTTTAAAAAATAGATTTCGATTCAACGAATGAGCGGTGTCGAGTCATTTTCGGTCTGCATGCGTGCCTTCCCAGCCCCGGCAGGGGCGTAAGGATTTAGCCCACGGCGTGAGCCGTGGGAAACGTCGTCAAAACGTCACAGCTCCGGCAGGGGCGTAAGAAAGCACGCCGGATGGTCCCCCCGGGGAGCCAGCGTCTTTTCTTACGCCCCTGCCGGGGCTGTGCATGGATTGATTCTCTAACCCACGGCTCACGCCGTGGGCTAAATCCTTGCGCTCCTGCCGGGGCTGGGAAGGAGACTGGCAGCTTGTAAAGTGTTCCAGCGTGCTCTGCCGTTGCTCTCACCTCCTCCGCGATGCCGTCTGCCCTGCCCCTCGCCGATTTTGAGTTTGCGCCGTTCCTCCAGGCGCTCGGGGTGACGCTGCGTCTGGCGCTGGTTACCGCGGCGATCCTCGTCGCGTTCGGCATCCCGCTCGCGCAATGGCTCAACACCAGCCGTTTCCGGGGAATCTGGCTCTTGCAGGTCATCGTCGGCCTGCCGGTGGTCCTGCCGCCGACGGTGCTCGGGTTTTACCTGCTGATGGCTTTCAATCCGACCAGGCCGCCGGGGCTCTGGTGGATGCAATGGCGCGGCGAGGCGCTGAGTTTTTCGTTCGTGGGATTGGTCGTCGGCTCGGTGCTCTACAGCCTGCCGTACGCCGTGCAGCCGTTCCAGGCGGCGCTGGCGGCGGTGCCCGGTCCGCTGGTGGAAGCGGCGGCGGCCTCGGGCGCGCCGCCGTGGCGGGCGTTCTTGCGGGTGCGCGTGCCGCTGGCCCGGCGGGGGCTGCTCGTCGGCGCGGCGCTGAGCTTCGCGCACACCGTGGGGGAATTCGGCGTGGTGATGATGATCGGCGGCAGCATCCCGGGCAAAACCCGCGTCGCCAGCATCGCGCTCTACGACGCGGCCGAGAAGGCCGATTACCCGACAGCGCACGTCTACGCCGTCACGCTGCTGGCGTTGTCCGGCGTGATGCTCTCGTTGGTGAATTGGCTCCAACGCCGCTCGCCGAACTGACTCGGGCCTGAACGGGAGTCTTCACTCCGCCCGCGCGATCTCCGGTCAGGGAGATTCGATCACGTTGCCGTCCGGCCCGCGCACCGGGGGATGGGTCACGGTGACCACGCCGGTATCCGGATTATAAACCTGCTGCGTGGTGGCACGGTCGATGGTGAAAGCGTCATCATCGTTGATCGTGTTCAGCTTGAAGGAATCTTACACCGACGTGTAGGTTCTTTCCGGCTGGCCCGGCGGGAAATCACGGTCCGGGTAGAAAGCGCCTTTCGCTTTCTTCAGGTAGAAGAATACCTGCCCTTCCCCGCAGGGTGCCTGGCCAAACTCCTCCACCTCATAATCCTGTAATACCCGGTGGTGCTCGTCCTCGATCTTCCAGGCCACGGGGAACATGCCGTCGTTCCACGAAAAATAAACCGTGTAGGTGCAGCGCGGGATGGGCGGATGAAAACCGCGGTACTCCACGTTTGGAATCACGACGGCGGAACAAGGCTTGCCATGGAAGGTCACCGGCCCGACAAGGCGGGCGCTCCCCAGGCAAACTCGCCAGGCGTTCAGGTTTTTGAACAGCTCCCAGCCTACCGTCGGGTCGCCCGGGGGCGATTGCGACAGGAGAAAATTGAAGCCGTTCAGCGCGCTGTAGCACCCGATCCGCAGATGGTTGTTGTCGGGATTTTGTTTGCTGATGAGCAGGTAGCCGTTCTTGAGGGTGAACACCTGGTAATATTTCCCGTCCCAAGCGAGGGTTTCCGCGCGAGGCCCATCGGTGAGGTACGCGCCGTACCGCTCCGTAAAGGAATACTTGGCGCTGCGCCCCTGGAAGCGAAGGTCCACGTCCATCGTTCCAAGCTCCGTCCCGGCAGGTTCGTGATGGAACAAAGGGGCAATTTCCGTATCGATCAAGTGGTGGGTGCCGTGGAAATCGACGCTTTCCGCCTTGGCGACGACGTTGGAGAGATGGTTGTAGATGTCCTGGAGGGAGCCCGTGTTCACGGGTTCTTGCGCACGCAGACCGCCGGCCGTGACACAAAGGAACAGCAGTACCAATCGTTTGCGGCACATGGGTGCAGTCGTATCCGGAACGATCTCCCGAGGACAGACAAATCGCGTGCCTCCGCTTTCGGATGCCGCAGTTTTCTGGTAGGTTGGCGGCTACCTTGTCCGGCCCCCTTCCCATGGAAACCCACCGCTTCGCCCGCGTCATCGTGGACCGTTCGGCGGACCGGGAGTTTGATTACCTCGTGCCCGCCGCGATGGCCGGGCGCGTGCAGGTCGGCAGCCGGGTGCGGCTGCCCTTCCGCAACCGCGCCGCGCTGGGCACGGTCGTCGATCTCATGCACGAGTCGGCCGTGCCGGAGAATGCGCTGCGGCCCTTGCAATCGGTCATCGGTGACAAGGCGATCATCAGCCCCGTGCTCATCGACCTGGCGCGCTGGATGGCCGATTATTATTGCTGTCCGGTGGAAACGGCCATGCGCAGCGTGCTGCCGCAGGTCATCCGCGACGCGGAGGTCGGTGACAAGAAACAATTATTTGCCCGCCTCGTCCGCCCGCCGACGCCCGAGGAAATCGCCGCGCTGCAAAAACGCGCCCCGC
>CALMVM010000184.1:4524-8871 GCA_937873255.1 uncultured Verrucomicrobiota bacterium
CGCCCCGCGTCAGGCGGAGGTCGTCGAAGCCCTCGTGGCCGCCGCCGGCGGACCGCTCCAGGTCGCCGGACTGTCGAAAAGTTGCGGCGCGACGCACCAGACCGTCGCGGCCCTGGTCAAAGCCGGGTTGGTCGAGACGACCGCCACCGCCGTCGCCCGCGACCCGTACGAGAAGGAAACCTTCGTCGCCAACAGCAAGCAGACCCTCACCGCCGAGCAGGCCGAGTCGCTGCGGATCATCCACGCCGTGATGGACGCCCCGGCGGGCGAGAAAAAACCGGTGCTGCTTTTCGGCGTCACCGGCAGCGGCAAGACGGAGGTTTATCTGCAAGCCATTGCCCGCGCGCTCGAACGCGGCCAGACCGCGCTCGTCCTCGTGCCGGAAATCTCGCTGACTCCCCAGACCGTCGAGCGGTTCAAGAGTCGGTTCGCGTCCACGCAGGAACAGGTCGCCGTGCTGCACAGTCACCTGTCGGCGGGCGAGCGCCACGACGAATGGCACAAGATCCACGGCGGCAAGGCGCGCATCGTCATCGGGGCGCGTTCGGCGGTGTTCGCGCCGTTGAGCAAGCTGGGCCTGATCGTCGTGGACGAGGAGCACGAGAATTCCTACAAGCAAGAGGAAGCCCCCCGCTACCAGGCGCGCGACCTCGCCGTGCTGCGCGCGAAGATGGAGGATTGCACGGTGATCCTCGGCAGCGCGACGCCGTCGGTCGAGAGCTATCACAACGCGATGACCGGCAAGTACGAGATCGCGCTGCTGACCATCCGTGTGGACGACCAGAAGATGCCGTTCATCCGCATCGTGGACCTGCGCACCGAGTCCGGCCGGCAGAAAAGCGGCCAACCGCTCGTCCTCTCCGAAAAACTGCGCGCCGCCATCACCACCCGGCTCGAAAAAAAGGAGCAGACGATCCTGTTCCTCAACCGGCGCGGTTTTGCCACGTCGCTCGTCTGCCCGGCATGCGGCGACGTGCAGCGGTGCGTGGATTGCAGCATCTCACTGACCTTTCACCGCACGGCCAACCGGCTCATCTGCCACCTCTGCGGGCATCAGGCCGCCGTGCCGAAACGCTGCCCGAAGTGCCAGGACCCCGCCATCCGGCAGGCGGGCCTCGGCACCGAACGCGTCGAGGATGTCGTCGGCAAGGTCTTCCCGCAGGCCAACATCAAGCGCATGGACGCCGACGCCATGACCAAAAAGGAGTCCTACCGCGAGACGCTCCACGCCTTTCGCGCGGGCAAGATCGACATTCTCATCGGCACGCAGATGATCGCCAAGGGACTGCATTTCCCCAACGTGACCCTCGTGGGGATCATCAACGCCGACCTCGCGCTGCACCTACCCGATTTCCGCGCGGGCGAGCGGACGTTCCAACTGCTGACGCAGGTCGCCGGTCGCGCGGGTCGCGGCGAGACGACGGGCGAGGTGTTCGTGCAGAGTTTCACGCCGTTCAGCCCGTCGATCCAGTTCGCGCGGCACCACGACTTCGAGGGATATTTCCAGCAGGAAGTGGATTTCCGGTCCAAGTGCGGGTTTCCGCCGTTCGTGCACCTGGTGCTCATCACGATCCGTTGCGCGCACCAGGAACGCGGGCGGTTCACGGCGGAAACCGTAGCGCGCCGACTCAAGGAAGGGTTGCCCGAAGGCGCGACGATGGGCGACGCCGTGCCCGCGCCGTTGGAGAAGCTGAAGGGGCAGTTCCGCTACCAACTGTTGTTGCGCGGCCGGTCGGCGTTCAAGCTGAGCCGGCACGTGCGCGCCGTGCTGGCGAAGATGCAACTTCCCACCGACGTGATCGCGGCGGTGGACGTGGACCCGTACCAGTTGCTTTGAAACAAGATCCTGATGGCTCTCCGAGCCGTCCCAAATGTTTCCGCAAGACGTGTCGTGCATACGATGCGTCCCGCCGGAGAATCTACGGACGGCTCGGAGAACCGCCCCTACCTGTCGGTTTGGACGCTGCTGGCGCGGCGCGTCTCAAACCAACCTGAGATGCGGCGTGCCTCGCCACGCTCGCGCCGTGAGAGGCGGGGGCCGTTCGCCATCCGGCCAATATTGGGCTAGGTTGGCGGCCGTTCCAAGCCGGGAGCCGGGTCGTTCGACGCCGGTCCTTCCCGTCCGGGACGGTCCGTCGTATGTTCTCACGCAAAACCACTCTGGGGCTGTTGCTCGCCTTCGTTGTGCCAAGCTTGCTGCTGGTGTCGTTGCAGGAGGATTTCACGGACCGCACCGCGCCGAACGACGAGATTTTGCCCGGCTACTTCGCCGGTGATGATCTGCGCGATATTCTTGGCACTGCCCCCGTCTCCATCGTGCAGGCGCGGTGTCTGGTGCGCGGGGTGTTGACGCTTTGCACGTGGGTCGGCGGTTCGCACCTGGAGGCTCACAACCGGGCGGTGCAATTCGCGTCGGTGTGGGGTGCGTTGTGCTTGATCTACGCCGCCGGCGCGCGGGTTTTGTCGCCGGCCAAGGCGTGCGCCGCCGTGCTACTGGCGGCCGGGTTTGTGCCGTGGGGGTTTTTGAGCATCAGCTACTCGGTGAGTTGGCCCTACGATCTGCCTTCGCTGTTTTTCGCGGCGCTCGGGATGTGGGCGATCCTGTCGCGGCGGTTCGTCGGCTTTGCGTTATCCCTCGTCCTCGGCACGTTGAACAAGGAAACCATCGTTTTCCTGTTGCCCGCGTATTTGCTCGCGGAGTGGCCGGCGCTGCCGTGGAAAACGCTGCTCGTGCGAGGCCTGATCCTGGCCGTGCTGTTCGTGGCGGCGTATGAGTTGCCCCGTATGATCCTCCAGGGGCACGGTTCGCCGGTCGTCACCGTCAGCGCCAGCGACTACGACACGCCCCGGTGGCGGACCAATGTGCAATCGCTCCTCTTCAAAAATCGCGGCACGGCGTTCGAGAACGTTTATTGGGCCTTGAGCCTCCATCTTTTGCCGCTCGTCGGGTGGCGCGCGCTGCCCCGGTCGCTGCGCGCCATTTACCTCGCTGCCCCCGCCCTGCTGGTGCCGATCTTCCTCTACGGCAACATCCACGAGCTGCGCCTCTACAACGAACTCATCCCGCTCGGCGCGTTGGCGACCGTCCTGGTGGTCTCGCGCAAACTGGATGCGTCCGCCGCCGTTGTCTCCGAACCGACGGTCCCATGACTACGGCCAACAAGATCACCATCGTCCGTATCCTGCTCATCCCGGTCTTCGTGATGCTGGCGGTGTACTACGGCGACAGCGTCGGCCGCGGCGAGCGCGACGAATGGCTGCGGCTGGCGGCGATCCTCGTGTTCCTGACGGCGGCGGTCAGCGACGGGCTCGACGGCTACGTGGCGCGGCATTACAACCAGCGCAGCAAACTCGGCACGATCCTCGATCCCATCGCCGACAAGGGCCTCCTGCTCGCCGGCCTGCTCACGCTGACCTTCAGCGATTGGGGACACCACTTTCCGCTGTGGTTCCCGGTGCTGGTCATCACGCGCGACGTGGTGATCGTCGCCGGCAGCTTCGGGCTGCACTATCTCAACGGCGAGGTGCGCGTGCGTCCGCGCTGGACGGGCAAGGTCGCCACCGTGCTCCAGATGATTGCCCTCGGCTGGGTCATGCTGCAACTGCGCGTCGTCTCTCCCGCGTGGCCGGTGGCGCTGGCGGGGCTGTTCACGTTCATCTCGGGCGCGGGCTACATCCTCGACGGCATCCGCCAACTCCAACACCACGAACACGCCCGGCCCACCGAACAGACCGAGGTCATCGACACTCTCCGGGACGGCAAACGCGTATGAACACCACCGACGACAGCGAACTTTTGGAAAACAACCGGACCGTGGCCATCGTGGGCCGCCCGAACGTGGGTAAGTCGGCGTTGTTCAACCGCCTGGCCGGACGGCAAATTTCCATCGTCCACGACCAGCCGGGCATCACGCGCGACCGCATCGTGGCCGAGTGCCGACCGGGACACGGCGTAGAGCCGTTCGAGATCATCGATACGGGCGGCATCGGCCAGAAGGTGGACGGGACGTTCTCCGACCGCGTCCACGCGGAGGCGGACATCGCTCTCCATGCGGCGGCCCTGGTGTTGTTCGTCGTGGACGGACGCGCGGGCCTGACGGCAGTGGACGACGATCTCGCACGGCGTTTGCGTCGCGGGGACCGGACCGTCCTGCTGATCGTCAACAAGATCGACGAGGACATGCACATCCCGCTCGAAGGCGAGTTCGCGCGGCTCGGGTTTGCCGACACGCTCGGCGTCAGCGCCGCGCACGGCCGGGGCATCGGCGAGCTGCTCACGGCGATCATCGAGCGGATCGGCCCGGGCAAGGAAGAGGAAGAGGCATCGGACGACGAGGAGGAAACTCC
>CALMVM010000185.1:0-9957 GCA_937873255.1 uncultured Verrucomicrobiota bacterium
AGATCAGTCCCAACGAGTTGGTAAACCGATTTGTGGAAGGGTGCTT
Source organism: uncultured Verrucomicrobiota bacterium (assembly GCA_937873255.1). Taxonomy (GTDB): domain Bacteria; phylum Verrucomicrobiota; class Verrucomicrobiia; order Chthoniobacterales; family SZAS-18; genus CAHJWO01. Next base: position 47 of record CALMVM010000185.1, read on the forward strand.
GCATCAGGTGGATCAGCGGCGCAAACCCAATGACCCTATCCCGATGGTGGACCTCGCGCGCCAATCGTTGCGACGCAACCTGTCCTTGGCGGATCGCTGGCTGCAAACGCAACTGGAAAAGCGCATCCGTGGTTGGGCGAAGAACACCCAACGTTGGCGCGATCTGGTTTTGGAAGAATGCAACCTTGCCGACGACGAGGAGTTGACCGACGAAACCATTTTGCTGGCGCGCAAGCGGGCCGACAAACGCTGGAAGGCGGAAGGCAGCAAGCAAGACTGACATTTTGCCGGTCAGTCGCTCTCGTGCTTGGCGGTTGCAGATTTTGCTCCCGCTCGCTTCCGAAACAGAGTTTTTCATAAGGCAACACCAACTGCACATTATTGGGTTAGTTTTGTGTCCGCGTATAAGACCCGAGACTTATTCCCGCGAAAGGGGCGGATGCCCCCCTTCCGGTCGCCCGGCCCCGTAGGGACAGAGCCAGGACGGACCGACGTTGCCGCAACGTCGGAGGAAGGGTCGCGGGAAATAAGTCGGGGCCGAGTCGTCAGAAAGCGACAGGCCAGATCGTTCAGGAATAGCGCGAGCAGATGTTCGCAGAGCCTTTGGCTCCCACGGCATCGTACAAATTGCGCTGACCAGAGCCGTCGTCGCTGTTCGATTCGCTTGCCGAGGTCAACAAGAAGCACGGTTCAACGACGCAGATAGCCCTTGTTCAGCGGGCCAGATGGTTGCACACGGAATCCAACGCCCCTTCAGAAAGCAACGCCTCTGCTTCCGTGCAAGGATGCGCGTCACGAAGCTCTTTTTTCGGATGCACAAAATTCCGGTAGTCCCGCAGGATGCGGTCGATGGAGTCCACGCGGTCCACGGGCAACAGCTTCAAGGCGAGGGCAACCTGGATGAGTTCGTGCAACGTCCACCCGCCTTTAGCAATGTCTCTCTTCGGGGCCGCAGAGGAAGCCACCGCGCTGGCTTGGGTTGGCGCATCTTTGGTGAGCAGATCGTAAAGGACGGCTTCCAAGATGCTGCCCGACATGACCACGACACTTTTCCAGGCTCCTCCCGGTAGCAGGATCAGGGACAGTTCGCGGTAGTCGCGCTCCACGATGGTCCGCAGGTCCGAGTCGTTCACAAAGGTGAAGGAACGGCTCACGGCCCGGCTGCCTTCTCCTCCGTAATAGTCGAGGCATTTTGAGACCGCCTTGCCAAGAGCAGCCACTTTTTGGCCGTCGCCGTTTTCCAGTCCGTGGACGGTCGCCCAGTGGTTGACTTGCACGCGCAGCACTGAGAATTCGTACCGGGCGGCGGGCAGGAAGTCTCTGGTGTCGAGGGGAGCAATCTCCTGCGCCAGCGACCTGAACAAAGTGAAGATGCTGGTGCCCGCTTGTTGCGGACCGTAGCCCGCGATGCTGTCCGCAATCTTTTTGATGTAATCGGTCATGATGGTTAATATACAAGAGTAGAGGAAGATGGATCGAAGCAGCACCGCTCGCACGATTTTGGCCTTCCCATGACCGTAGCGAAGATGAAGCAACAACCGGGCATCTGAACTTACAGTATGTTCAAGTATCGGCACATCGTTCGCGCCAGTGCTCGCCGAGTAGCGGACGCTGCGTTGCGGACCGTCCGCAGCTACGCGCTTGATGAGATTGAAGAAGAACCGGATTTTACTTCCGACATGCTCGCCCGGATGAAGGAGTCGATGAACGATTTCCAATTCCGGGGCGTGCGCTGGACGGCGAAAACGCTGACCAGCCACCGGGTCAATTCTCAGGAGACACAGTTTGGCGCGGACTTCATCGGCGTGGTCAAAATGGACCTGCCGGACTACAAGGTCGCCAAGGGTTTTCTCGCGCAGGCGAAGCGGGTTGAGCCGCGCGCTTCCTTTTCTCAGCGCGAGTGGGACCGGCTGGTAAAACAATCCGAAACCATGCTCAATGGCAAAAACGCTGCCACATTGGTGGCAGGTTTCGTCGGGAGCGGGTTCGTCTTCAAACATGGCTGTTTTTTCCGTTCAGATTGCCTGCTGGAAGCTGATTGGGCAACGAAGCGACGCGCAGAAGGGGCATTCAAAATCAGCAGAACCGGCATCCAGGCCGCTCTGTCCGCCTCTCATGGTCACGGGTCAGCCAAGTATTTTTCCAAGGCCATTGCTTGCTCACGCCACGCCCGGCCCTGAGCGTTGTAGTGCGCGAACCGCTCCCGGTCGGAATGGATTGCAAACGGATAAAGGTATTGCACGGTGGTAACGGAAAGAATCGCCGCCGACCGCTGTCGGTCGTTCGGACGGGCCTCCAACCGACCGCGCTGCTCGGCAATTTGCGCGCGAAGCTAGTCCGCCCGCTCGCGCCATTGTTCACACGCCTTTTGCGCCTCGCCGGCCAACGCGCGCCACTGCGCGATGGAAATGTCTGGCTCCGGCTTTTCCTCGGCCATCACCCGATAGTTTGTGTTGATCGCCCACTCGGGCCGGTACTCCTCGCGCTCGCCGGTGCTGAACCAAACGCCTCGCTCGGACGCGCCGGTTTGCGGATTCGCACTGGTGAGTCTCGTCACGGTCGCAACGGAGTTGCCGTTCAGGTAGAGGCTCGTGCCGGCGTGCAGGCGACCGGCGGGGGAGACCAGCCCGGAGGCAGGCGTCTCGGCGACCACAGGGGTCGGCGGTGGCGGCGAAGTGGGTGAACGATACTTCGTCCCCCACCAGCCAACTCCCCATAGCGCGGCCAGCAACCCGAGCGGCAGAAGCCAAGCGTACCACCGGGCGGGTTTCACCCTTGGACAAACCAGCAGGGCATGTGCCTCCTGGCGTTGTGTCCGGGGACGCCGCCAACCGTTATGGCACGAAGCCCGGCACATCCGACGGTTCTGGTTCAAGGTCGGAGCCGATGTCGGCCCGGTAGTAGCGTGCTCTGTCCTCGATGACGAAGCTGAGGTCGCCGGCCCTGTCCTCGACGACGGCCACCATCGCATCGCAGTAGTGGGTTTCGCCGGCGAACACGGCGTTGCCCTTGGCTCTGATCGACGCCAAGGCTTTTTCTAGCGAGCGCAGGGCGGCGAAACCGCCGTGGGTGGCGGCGTCCACCGGCGAGTGCATGAATAGGCGCAGGATGAAGTCCTTCTGGTCGTGCTGCCGCTCGCAGGGGTCTTGCTGCCCTTCCCGCGCCGGGCTGGTTCTCGACGTGACGTAGCCTTGCACCCTGCGGCGCAACTCTCTTTCCAAACCCCGAATGTCAGTGACCTCCGCCAACAGCGATTCGTTGCGGCGGCGGTGTCTCGCCCAAAAGTCCGCATCGTCCAAGGGCGATGCGCTGCGGTCATGGGTTTCGGAGCGTTGCCGGGATTCTTCCAATAAGGCGGCGGGCGTGGTGCCCAAAGCCTCGGCCACCCAAGCCAGCGTGGGCGGGTGCGTGGCGGACCGGCCTGCTTCGATGCGCTGGACGGTGCGAACGTCCACACCCGACTTTTCGGCCAAGCCCTCCTGGGTTAGCGCAGCGCGGGTGCGCGTTTGGCGAACGACCGCACCGACGCGGGCGGGTTTAGAGTGATCGTCGTAGTTGTCTGTTGGCGGAAGAGCAGTGGTGGTGTTCATCGTGGCAAGGATGTGCGATTTATCTGACGGAAGGAACGGCATCTGCCCGGCATTGGGACGACATTGCAGGAAATGGCGCGGACATCGCATGCTTTTTCGGCTGCCACGGCAAAGACCACTTCGTTAGGTCCAGATGATGAGATTTGCTTTCCAACCGCCATTGACAGCTTTGTCAACGGAAAGTTCTTCAATCGTCATCAAGGCGACGGTCCCCCGGATGGCCGCAGAGATTGTTAATACTTGGATGGTTGGAAGAAAGGATTGCAAGAACTTTGGAAAATTTCACTAACAACAGCAGAGAGGACAACCCTTTGAAAGGATCGCTGCTTTAATTGGGAAGTTACCGATGGAACCAGCAGGCATACGCTTTCCGCTCAATAGACGCATGAGGGCTCAATGCGCTTTTGATGCGAGCACTTCTATAAAATCTCGTAAAGTGTTCACCTTGGTGTTTCGTGGATCAATCCCTTTCGCTTTACACTGCTCATCAAAGTACACTTGAACATCTTCAAGCTCATCTTGGGCCGGAGAATAGCCTTCAACTGGCGCAAACTCACGGTCAAAGCGATCTTCTGGACGAAGAAGACCTGAATCAATTTTCAAAGTTTTAGCGACGAAAATCCATTGCTTGATTACGTCCTGCTCTGATAACTGAGAATCTGCAAAGAATTGGCTGTAGAGTGTTTCGTTCGGCAATTTGTTACGTCCAGCAAACCTTTGAAGTTTACGTTCAAGCCTGCCGCGAGAATGGATAAATCCCGCGACTCCCGATCCTAAAAGAAGAAAAAACAATATGATCCTCCCGTCCATATCAGTAGGCACTTGAATCTGATGCGCAGACGCCTGCACAACCGAGCAATAAGCCAGCTAAGAATCCGGCGGCTGCTGCCGAGATACAATCTCCAATGGGATTGAGGAAACGCCCTGCCGCTCTCAACCCTATTGCCCCGATTCCCAACCTACCTAGCAAATTCTCCAATAAGCTGAGACCTGTCGTAAACGGACCACCGCCTAAGTTTCCTGCACCAAATGGTTTCGGCAATGTGCCAGCCGTGAATGCACTGATACCCAATGCCGCCATTGCCCAACCAGCCCCATTTGCGAGCATACAGTTGGTCAAACAATTCGAGCAGAGGCCAGACGGGTCCACTTTATTTAATGGATCGCTTCCCACATAGGCGTAGAGGTTCGGTCCGTCGGCCGAGACCTCCGCTCTTGGCAGCGGGTCGCGTGACATCCAGCGGCCTAGGTCGGCACTATATGCTCTATATGGAGTCAGCGACAAACCGCTTGCCGCATGGAAGCTCAGCCCAGCGAATCCGACACCTGCGTCGATATTGCCGAAAGTCTGGGTTTGTTTTCCCCAGAGATCGTAATCATATCGCGCCACCAAGTTTCCCGTTCCATCAACGAGGTCACGCACGCTACCCAGATGGTCGCGCGTGAAGTAGTAGCTAGTACCACCTATTTGCTTGCCTTGATCGTAATAGCGGCAGAGAACGGCATTTGTGCTTCCATCACGTTCTTCAAGTGGTTGGGCTTCACCACTAGCCCAAAGCAATTTGGTGCTTTTGGTCACCGTTCCGCCAGTTTTTTCTAGTACCTGCGCCCTGCGCCAGAATCCATCGTAACTAAACTCCGTCCGTTGGTTGGTGCCGGTGTAATTAATGGCCGTCAGGCGATCCAGAGGGTCCCATTCGTAAGTGTGAGTTCCGTCATCGGTCAAATTCCCATCCTGATCATAAATCAAAGTTCTGTTGGCAACAGCGGCAGTTGTTGAAATTTGGTAGTTATGCGTAACCGAATTCCCATTGAGGTCAGCGGCGGCAACAGTGACTGTATTGTTTCCGGGAGCCACCTGTACTTTTGAGGTGAAAGTTCCGTCGCCTTTCGTATTTGCCGGTTGCCCGTTGACAGTCACAGTGCCGGGTTTATCAATCTGACCGCGCAACGTAATTTGCCCGCCTCCTTGTTGACCGGAAAGCTGGTTTAGTGCATTAAAACTACTTCCTCCAACCGCACTATCGGTCTGTTCACTAACCCGATTCCCGGCATCATCATAACCCCAAAGTTGCCGTTTTGTAGCGATAGAAGACCCCGATAAAGTCGCATTCGACAGGCGATTGGCAGCGTCATACTCCAGATCATACTGTTGAATGGTCGCACCAAACTGCTGAATCCAAGTAATGATCTGATCGTTTGAATTGTAAGCGTAGTTAAATTTGGATAATGTAGATTGCCCGTTACTACTCTTATTCCAAATCTCTTTGACCATAAAATCCTTAGAAGAATCATACTCATATGAGGTCACTTGCCCGTTGGGATACGTCAAAGACGCCAACCGTGGCGAGACTGACGAACGATAGCCATAGCTGAAGTTTCCTAAAGGATTTGCCTGCGTCTGCAACCGCTCCAAATTATCGTATAGAGTTGTTGACTTGGTATTGATATCATTGTTGATAGTTCGCGTCTGGACACGCCCCATACCGTCGTAAGTAGTTGTGATAACGTCGGCGGTTAAAGGTCCATCTTCGCTGTTGATCCTGCCAACGTCGTCATGTCCAAAAGTGGTGGTGCCTGTTACGTCGCTCATTGACACCAACCAATCGACTTTAGGGTCGTAGGTATAGGTAATTGTCACTAATCCAGGAGCACTAATCGTTTCCAGCAGATTGTTCAAATTGTAACCATAAGTAACAGTTATTCCTTTGGCATCTGTGCGCTGCTTGAGATTGCCAAGCCCGTCGAACACGTAGGTGTAAAAGCTGTTATCCGCAAAGGTTCTCTTTGTCATGTGATTGCGGCTGTCATATTCCCAGCGCGTCGGATTTCCGCTTTCATCATAGAGAGTGAGCATATTGCCATTGGCATCATGCTCGTATTGCAGCAAGCGATCTGCGCCATTTTGCACCACTAGGGGTTGGCCGAAGTAGTTGCGCCAGTACGTCGTGGTGTTCCCCAGACGATCAATTTGCTTGTCAAGCCAGCAGCACCCCCAATCGTTCTGTTCGCTTGTACCATCCGAGTGGACAATTTTTGTTATGCGGTTTAAGCCATCAAGTTCATAGATAAGCACCATTCCATCCGCATCGGTCACCGCCCGGGTACGCGCGAGTTCATCGAAGTCTTCTGTTCCCAAAACCAACGTGCCTTGCTTGGTTGTTGTTACACGCTCGGTTGGATACGACTTTGTCGTAGTGAGATATTGGTATGTTATCGCAAGCGAATTACCAGCCCCGTCAGTAATTGTTTCGACTTGGCCGCGCGTGTTGTATGTAAGTTGCGTCGAATGATTTGTGGCATCTGTGATAGATGAAATATTCCGTGTTCCGGGGAAATACATTCGTTCTTGCTGCTTGATATTCTTCGCATCCGTCACCTTCCACAAGTCAATGCCATTGGACATGTAGGTAAACGTCGTCGTGTTTCCGCGAGGGTCTTGGCGGGTAAGCACCTTTCCCTGTGGGTTAAAGGTGTAATAGGTGTATCCACCATTCTCATCTCGGACGTATTGCGCTTGGGAATTGGAGTTGAAACTGCCGAATGTTTTGTATTTGCCGTCCGCGTACGTGATTTGGCTGATTACACCATTCGTGCCGCTCCCGCCGGGTAGCGAGTATGCATAAGCTGTCTTGGGAGCTTGCGATATAGGCAGCGGTGATTGGAATTGCAGTTTGTCACGATGCCATCCGCTGCGGTGATAACCATCGTAATAAAATTCTTCTGCGTAACCGTCAGGATGGGTTACTGTGACACGATAGTCGTCCCACATTGTTCCCCCGTAAGCTGGATAGGAATTCGATCCATTATTTATGCCGTCCGCAGGCTCGATATAAAATTTGTAGGTTCCAGATGGTTTAATTAGTGAAGTCAAGTACACGTTGCCATCGTATGTGTATCCGTAAGATAATCCGCCCATGTCAGTTTGCCTTACGAGATTCCCAGCAGCATCGTAAGAGAAGGTTGCCCGACGCCCAAATGGATCGTCAATCCATTGGACAAAACCTTGCGGATTGTAAGTAAAAACGCACTCCCGGTTCAGAGGATCTTTCACCTTTTGAATTGCTCCGTTCGTATCGTAAACGATGGTCACTTGATTGCCGTGACGATCAGTAATGCTTTTTAGCAATGAGCTTGTGCCATTCGGCAACATAGCATCTGGCACGCCATAGCGGTAAACCGTTCCGTCCGGCAGTCCTAAACTGAATTCATAGTTACCTTGCGCCGTGAGCTTTGTCAGAGTGTTGAAGTTGCCCAAGGGATTCGTATAACCACCACCGCTCTTAGGCCGATAAATATCACCACGTCCCCCCGGCATGACGATGAGCACCGAGCCTTGTGGTACATTGCTGTTTGGTGACTCCATCGCGTAGCTCGTGTATTTGAATACCCATTTGTTACCAAATGGTCGCATTTGATTGAGAGCATCTTGACTGTTGTAAGTGATTTCCATCTCGATCTTCGGCCCGAAACCGCAGTCATACCAGAGCGGTACATCGTCCACGCAGACGTTCAGATTGACCGGGTTCACAGACCAACCCGGCATTCCACAGGTCGTACAACCGCCGGGGCAGTCGTCAGGGCCAAGATCGCCAGGATAGCTCGGCAGCCCACAGCAGCCGCCTACTTCATCCATAAGGTCCATCTGCGAGGCAAGCACGATCCCCTCGGGTTGCCGATCCTGAAAGATCACCGCCAATCCTGAACATTGAGCCTCGAAGTTCGCAGAATCCATTTCTACCTCGTGCTTGAGACGCGGATCATAGAGGCGAACACGCTTTTCGTCCGTGATGCCTTTGACGACCACGAAATGACGATCACGGTAATGTGCAACAAACGGCACCGGCAATTGTTCTAATTGTCCTGTGCCATCTGCCCGTACTGCCACTGCTTGTAACCCTGATTCTTGAGCAAGTTCCGTCAACTCACCCAAACTGTAACCATGCGAGGTGCGCCCTGGAAGCAACGCCACCCGGTCGGCCTCTACGTTCATACCTTTTTCACGCAAGACCAAAGCGATGCTCTCGGAACCACAGTTTCGCAGAGCCACTTCGTTGCTTTGATAGTGGCTTACCTCTAGAAGCCAACGGTGTGCATAGGTCCGCCGCTCCCAACTCGTTTCCGTAGCAATCATTTCGGCGAACGCAGCCTTTGCTTCGTCTAATTGTCCCTGTTGGACGTAGAGGATCGAGCGGCGCAGTTTAGCTTTCTGGTAGATGTCGGAACCCGCTGGTGCAGCGGCAAGAATTGATTCGAAGGAGTTCTTGGCTTGCTCCCAATTTCCAGAGAACTGCGATGCACAGCCCAAGTGCAGTTCTGCTTCACAGGCCCAAGGACTATCGGCGTGTTCGACGCGGTGCTGATTGAGCAGCGTGACGGCTTGGTCGTACTGGTGGGCGTTCCACTTCTGCATGGCTTGGCCCATGAGGAGATTGTCGGCTTCTTGCTTCTTGCGCTTGACCGGATCGGCAATCTTGGCTGGCTCTGCGTCAAACAAAGGCGAAAGCTCGCTACCAAGCTGTCCCGCCATGCGTAATTCCTCCTCGCTGGGCGTGCGGCTCAAATCCAATTTTTGCAGATTGATTTTGGATTTGTAGAGGCCCCTTTCTCTGACTTTCCGCTCCGGTAGAACAGGTGCCTTGCTGGTTGCCATTGGTCCCAGTTTCGCGGGTGTGGGAAGTCCCATTGGCACGCGCAAATTGCTCAAAGTCGCCGTCGAACCGATATTCGACTGAGCCAATGCTCTGACCGCAGCCGGGGATGCAGTTGGCGCAGCAGGCGCTTGAGACGTCTGAACTGGCTGGGCATTTTGGGCCAATAACACATTACAGCCGCTTGGCGAGAAGATTAATACCACGAACAGCGCGCCGTGGGCATAACCAAGGAAGGCGGACAGGAGCCAGGAAAACGCCTTCAAGAACACGGATTTGGACTTCATGATAGGAAGAGAGAAAGTTCGCGGGACCTTTAATTCAGGAGGGTGATGCCGCTCGTCGGGGAAGTGATGGTAATGACTGGCGGCGTGTGGTCGTTGAGCCGGGTGCCAGGATATTGTGTACTGGATGGATCGGTGGGATAGGCGTCCTGCCCATCGGGCACTCCGTCGCCGTCGCTGTCACGCACGAAGGGGTTTGTGCCGCGTTGAATTTCGATGGAGTTGGTCACACCGTCGCCGTCCATGTCCAAGTTTGTCAGGCTGATGCCCAGCCGGTAGGCCACGCCGTCGAGAATGCCGTCGCCGTTGGTGTCCGGGTTCATCGGATCGGAGCCGAGCCGGTATTCGAGCAGGTTGCGCAGACCGTCATGATCGGGATCGTCGTT
>CALMVM010000185.1:9967-15132 GCA_937873255.1 uncultured Verrucomicrobiota bacterium
GTTCGCGCCTTGGCTCAAGTTGCCGAAGTGCTGCATTTCCCAGGCGTCCGGCAGACCGTCGTTGTCAGAGTCCACCACGGCATTATTGCTCACGCTCAACGTGACTGGCACATCTGGCCCCACCGTGTTGCCGGTGCCGTCCTTGAGGTGCAGGGTCGCGGTGTAAACGCCCGTTCCCAAACCAGCCGTGCGCAGCGTTACATCCACATTGGAGAATTCTCCTGCGTCCACCGTGCCCGCGTAGCCTTGAAGTTGCAGCCAACGAAGCGTGACGGGTCGAAACTGCAATGCCAGATTGTTATGAACGTAGGCTTGGTTACACGCCACTTGTCGGGCATGTCTCTGTGCGGCGTTGTTTTGGATTCCCACGGTGGCACTCGTCACCGCATTGTTCATCGCCTTGTAGTAAACCGTAATTACTCCAGAACTCTCTAACACGATTTGGAACGTGTAAGTTCCACTACCCGAATAGGGAGAACCGCTGCTATGGGGAGCCACGTTGTTGAATTGAACAACGAATTTGTCAGACAACGCTTGGTAATAAACATCGCCGGAAATACTTGTGTCCAAATCGTCGTAAAATGCCGCAATGAGCGCAGGTAAGCTAGTATCAGGTAAAGAACCATTACTGTAATTGGTCGCCAACGATCCAAACGTCACGTACCCGTTGGAGCATATATATGCAGAAGTGTAAGTATTGCCGTAAAATGGAAAATTGAACGGCAAGCTAATCTGCTGATACCCATCGTCCACGTTGGCAATGTTGGCAAGCGAGGTGCCCGTGGTGCTGATGTCATTCCACACGTAAGCAGGCCCGCCTACAGTGTCTGAATCCGACCAGTTGTACTCAGGATTGTTTGCGTCTTGTGGGGTCAACGACACGCTAGCCGACGATGGATCGAGCACATAACTGATAGGTTGTTTGGCGCTGTTGACCAGCGTGATGGTGCGCTCCTGCACCTCGCCTTGGTCCACTGACAGGTTGATGTTGGCCGGGCTGGGTGTCAGTTGCGCCAAGCCCGCAAAGAAGATCACCGGAGCTTGGTTGTTGGCCGAGGCCGTGACTTGGTGGAAGATGCCCGTGGCGGGCAGCTTCAAGTATACTGTGGCCTTGCCTTGGGCGTCCGAGCGCACCAGCAGGGAGGACACCCCTGCACCAGTGGGCGACGTGGCGAGCAGACCCGTCGTGCTGGCAAAGACAATCGGTGCGTTGGCTTTGATGGCGTTGGTCGTCCCATCGGTGACTTTGACCACGAGCGGGTTGGCGACCCACGCGTTCGGCCCGGCGGACTGGTTGTTGCCACTGTCGATGCTGATGTTGGTCAGCACGTCGTTGTAGTAGTCGAAGGGGTTGGTGCCCTGGTTCAGTTCGTCGATGTTGCTCACCCCGTCGCCATCAAAGTCTGCCGTGTAGGCATTGCCGCTAGTCGGAGCGTCGGTGTAGATGAGCCGGTAAAACGATTTGGGCGCGTTGGATGCGCCGCCCCACTGGATGATCTGGTTGGCCCCGCTCTCGATGACGGGCACATACACCCAGCCGTTCGGGTTGGTTAAATCCTCGTTGTGCTGGATGAAGTAGGTGCGCCCGGCCCGGCCCCACCAGGAAAGCGCGTAGGTGCCCGGCTGCGTGCCGGGACTGATTTGCAGCCCTTCGTTTTGGTCGGTGGCGGTCTGCGCTGAGGCCGTCGCTGCGCCGGAAAGCGCAAGGGCGAGAGCGACGGTAGAAAGAAGAAGGTGCGTGCGGTAGGTTTAACGCGGCTGGTTGAGGTAGGCGCTGCCCTTGATCGGCCAGAAGTACATGACCGTATCCGGCTGCACGGGCGGATGGTCGATGAGCCATTGCTGGTGCGCGGCGTTGTCAGCCTCGCGCTGGTTGTAGGCGGCAACCATCTGCGCTTTGTGGGCGTCGAAGTAGATGCAGAGCGCATCAAGCGCGGCGAGCGCGTCCGGGTGGGCGTTGGCGTCACCCGCAATAATCTGGTAGGAGGAGCGGCCCGGCGGGTACGCGGCGAGGTTGGGCGGCTGCTGCCCGGCTAGGGTGAGAGAGGAAACCGTGTCGTTGCTCCAAGCAAAGAAGAGGTCGTACACCGTGTCGGCGGTCTCCAAGTTGGTGACGGTGGTGAAATAGCAGAAGTCGATGTTGATGTAAGCGCGCAACACCGCGCCCGCGCCATCGTTCCAGCGCAGTTCGGTGAACTGATGGTCGTACACCGTGGCCGAGAGCAAAAGCATCTTGTAATCCTTCTCGCCGGTGCCAGCGTCGTTAGTGCGTTGCGTGCGGGACACCCCGCGCGTCTGCGATCCGCGGTTTGCCGCGTTGGCGTTCGTCTCGGGCTGGGGTGTAGGCGTCGGCGTGGGTGCCGGAAACACCGGGGGCACGATGCGGTTGAAGATGATCCGGTGCGTGCCGATCTCAACCTGCTGCTGGTCGAGTACCCGCACGGGTACGCCCGCCAGCGGGTCAACGGGCGTTGGCGTGGCGTAGGGGTCTTGGGCGCGGGCAAAAGCCGGTAGCAATGCCAGCACGAATGCCACCAATGTGAGACGCCTGAACCTTTTTGAGAGAAATTTGGCCTTCATGGGCATCGTCTGTTTTACCGGGTCGGCATCTGACCGTCAAGTGGGTATGCAGAATGAGGCATATATTACCGCTCTCAGGGCGGGGCTTCTCCGGCATGTAATAGCGGGTGGCGAAAGCCTCTCCCAAACCTCACGCATTGGTCGCGCGCAATCTCCATGCGTTGCGGCTGCGCGCCGATATGACGCAGGAGGTCCTGGCCGAGCGTGCCGACGTGGACCTGCGCTCCTTGCAGCGCATCGAAGCAGGGGCTTGGAACATGACGGTGGATTACCTCGCTCGCTTCCAAAAGGCATTGGGATGCCGGTGGCGCGATTTGATCGAAGGACTGGATACTCCCACTGTGATGGCGGCCAAAAACGCCAAAGGCGGGAAGATGGAAGCAAAAAAGGGGCCGCATATCAAAAAAAGGCGCGAAGTCACATCCAAATGGGGTCTAAAGCGGGGTCGTACAGCAAAACCAGCCGCCAAGCGGGGGCGAGCCTAGCGAGGCAGCGCAGAGCCTCTTTTGCCTCCCCCACCTTGCCAAGTGCCACAAGCACTCGTGCCCGCTGGTGGAGAACCGCTGGATCGGTCAGGAAGGCCGGTTCTAGGGCTGCCAGTTCTTCCCACGCGGTCTGCGCCACGCCGAGTTCAAGCCAGCCTTCGGCAGCGCGGACGGCACGCGGCACGGCATTTGTATTTCCGGCTGCTCTGGCCGTCAGATTGCCTTGGGTTCGTCGGTTCACATTGATGGCTGCTGTGGGAGCTTGGGGGTGGCGCGCATGATTCGGGTTGTGCGTTTGGGTCGGCACATGCACGGGGATGTCCTCTGCATCGCACCAATCTCCGCTCGTATTTTGGCGAAATCGCCGTTTTTGACGCCGGTTGGCTTCGTGTCGCGCTTGGCCCGCTCGTTGGCAATGGCAACGGCCAGCGTGCGAAGGTCCCAATGTGCTACGGCCCACCCTGCGTCCGCCAGCGTCCAGCCGCAGGCCAGCAGCCGCTCGCCCATCCGCACGGCGTTTTCCCGATGCTCATGGATGATCGCCTGATAAACTTCGGGCGGGTGATGAACCTTGGGCATGGATAGTCGCATCAGAACAAGGTTTTCCAACGGTCGTCGGGACGGGCACGGCAGCCTGGATGATTGTTCGCTCGCTGGTGGGAGCGTAGAAGGATGAAAATCGCGGAGCAAAACGCACGAATCTTACGCACCAAAAAAGCTCCTTGCAAGGAGCGTTTTTGTTCGACGCCGGTTCATGTTGGAAGGCAGCATGGCACTTGCACGTTCCGGCGCACCCGGCCCCCGCCGCATCGAGGCACCCCGGAACGTAATCGGTTTACAGGTCCGCAGAGTGCGGCGTCAGCAGCGGTTGACCCAGCCCGCACTGGCCGCACGGTGTCAGGTTTTGGGCTACGACCTCTCGCGGGAGAGCCTGAGCAAGATCGAGGCGCGGCTTCGCTCTGTCAGTGATGCGGAGGTTTTGTTGCTGGCAGAAGCGTTGAAAGTTCCTTACGCTCTGCTGTTTCCCGAACCGGAGCAAACCGCCGCACTTCTGCGCCCATTCAAGCGCCGGTAATCCGGCGATGTTCTCTCTGCGGTTGGGACCACCCCGTGGATAGCCGTTTCACTGCGAATTTTGATCCCACGACCGAAACACTTGGTCTCATTCCAACGGACTCAGTCGTGGTAACTGCCAGCAAAATTGCCAGCAAACCGATCCGTTTAGGTAGTGGACGAGAGCGGCACCTTGGTATCAGCCTGGATTTGCCATCATCCCTCATTTTATGATCGCAAACAATTGTCGATGAAGCATATGTAAAACGAAAAATAATGAACTTGCAACTTTGTTATCAATGATGCACAAAGAGGAATGCCCAAGCATCCGACAACTGGCGTCCGGTTGGAAGCTTGGCAGCGGGAGGAACTTGAGAAGATTGGAAAACAGAACGGCGATATTGAGGTCAGTGACCTGTTGAGATGGGCAGTGGTTGCCCTGATCAAACACGCCAAGCGTTTTCACGGTCGCCTGCTACTGCCGCTGGATTTTGACGAGGATCCAAGGGCAGCAATCCAGCAACTCGAATTATCCTTTGAAAATGACAACGTTCCTGACAGCGGGCCGAGTGCAACAATCTTCGTTGATATTCCGCTGCTAGGTATGGTCCCCGCCGGCGCTCCTTCGGACAACCCTCAGCAGGCAGATTCATTTGTCAGGGTGCCAGCGGACAAATACCCACAAGGTGTTTTTGCCCTACGGGTCCACGGCGATTCAATGATCGGTAGGGATATCTACGACGGCGACACGGTCGTAGTGGAGAAACGCGAGGCCCGAAACGGTGATGTGGTTGTAGCTCTTACCGATGAGGGGATCACCCTGAAAACATTGGAGATACGCAAAGGCAAATACAGGCTGCGTAGCGAGAATCCGAAGTATAAAGACCCCGTTCTCACCGATCAGTCCGCCATTCAGGGCGTAATGCTTGGAAAACTCTGAACCATAATTCCATGCAAGCCGCTACATATCGCAAGCTCACCAGCTTGGTCGAAATGACGAGACCCACTTTTCCGAGCCACAGGGAGAGTTAGCCCGAGGCGTGTTTG
>CALMVM010000186.1:0-658 GCA_937873255.1 uncultured Verrucomicrobiota bacterium
ATCAATAAGAGATACTTACATATACACAGAGGCGCTCTGCATGAGTTGTTTCGCATTGTATCGCACAGTTCTGCACGGGTCTTTTTTGGACACCAATTGGACACCAACCACGTCCACTGGAGACTTGTGAGCGCCTCGGCGGGAGAATACTCACCCACGGGCGACAAAAGGCTTAGGGGCGCAGCCACGACCACCCCCTCCCTATCGGGCACCCCTGTATGCGTTCAGCCAATTTTTCAACTCATTGAAATCGGCGAGTTGGAGTCGGTTTTGGTACAATCGGCGCTGCAATTCTTCCCATCCACGAAACTCTTCTTCGACGGCGTTGAAACGATGGTCCTCACCGGACATCAAATAAATCGAGCCACGAACCTCATCGAATGTGATCTCCGCCACCGCGTTCTGAATTGCTTCTTTCGCTGCTGTCTCCCAAGACATGTCATTTTCGCCATCGTAAAACTCGTCCCCCCGGAAATCGTCGCTTTGCTCGGCATCTTCAGGCCCGGAATTATATGGTTCTCCATTCATCGGTTCGTTGAGACTTCAACCTAGCCCTCGCTTTCCTCATCCTGGCGTCCAGATGGCGTTCCACGCGCTTGGAAAAGGAGTAGGCACGGCGCACCAGGCGGCTGACGCGTGCCCGCAAGGTGCCAAAGAA
>CALMVM010000186.1:668-1338 GCA_937873255.1 uncultured Verrucomicrobiota bacterium
GTCTCGCCTTCCTGCTTGCCGCAGAAGCGATGGGTGCGCTGGGGAAAAGCGCGTTCATACGCCAGCCAGGCGTCGCTGCGCGTCGCGCGGCGGCGGTAGGGGTGTGGTCAAAGGCGAAGTTGGCGGATGCTTTCGACGACCGTCGTCCACGTTTGCCCGCGTTGCCGCAGTGAGAAGATCCGCAAAAATGGCCACGCCGACAACGGGGCTCAACGCGCCAGGTGTCCGGAGTGCGGGAGGACGTTCATTTTGCAACCAAAGGGTGCCCGCTATGATGGGAAGTTTAAGGATCAGGTGGTAGCTGCTTACCAGGATCGCATGTCTCACCAGCGACGACGTGTTATTGTAGCGCGTGGAACTCGCAACTTTTGCGTACCGGGCGGACCAATCACGACAAACGTTGGTTGTAATCCTTTTGATCTCAAGTCCCGCTAGTTCTGGCCAATGTTTGAAGAGAGCAGCGAGTGTCTGTGCCCAATAGGTTCGGGTGCGCCGCTTGAGGCTGACATTTTTCTCAATCCGCTGCATGTGAAGAGCAGCAGCTTGCCCGAAGGTCATCCTGGCGTCGGACGGGTCTATGTCCTTGCTCTTGTGAATCCGATGCTCCTTTTGGATGATCGCCAAGCGAGCTTCAGCAACGGAAAAATGCGAAGTCTTGAGGGATTTCCAA
>CALMVM010000186.1:1348-2345 GCA_937873255.1 uncultured Verrucomicrobiota bacterium
CCTTGCCATTTTGATAGAGGCGCGCATAGTAAAGGCCAGATTTGTGCCGGACCAGGTTCTGGACGCGCGTTTTTTTCCCAAGTCTTCACGGGCGGATTCATCCTCTAAAGTTCCACCGTAGAAAACGGCCGTGAAAAATGCAACTTATAACGACGGTCCCGGGCGCATTTCTCCTCTGAAAATGCCGGTATAGCTCAGTTGGTAGAGCAGCTGATTTGTAATCAGCAGGTCCGGGGTTCGAGCCCCCGTGCCGGCTATTCCATTAAGTTCTGCGGGAGAGTAATTTATGCGTAATGCCGCGCAGCTCGCCTTCGCGTGGTTCTACAACCTCCGCCACTTCTCCGCCACTTTTTGACTCCAGTTTTGGCAGTCCGGCTTCGAACCTTAGCAACGATCCTGCTGTGAAGTCGGTAGATGACCAATGAGTTTTGGATCTTGCTTGCAGTCTGGTTTGTTCCCTGCGGCTTTTTGATTGCCTTGGGTTACGGACGGGCTTGGTGGCGGCAACGAAAACGGTTGCGAATGCCAGTGACCGAAAAGCTCCTGCGCGGCCCCGGTGAGAGCCTCCGTCAGCAACTCGAAAAGATTGAGGACCAGCTCTCCGACGAATTGACGCTGGCTTTCGTGTTGCCGCTGGCCTTCGGCGGCTTCACCCAAGCCTTGCAACACGGACCAAAGCCGCTGCTCGGCCACATCAACCCCTGGATCATGACCGTGGTGGGCATCGTTGCCTACGGGGTGGTCTGCCGCCGCATCCTGCGTCTGGTAGAAGAAAAACGTCGCCGCCGCCTGGGCCTGATCGGAGAGCGCGCCGTGGGCGAGGAACTCAACATCCTCATGCGCCAAGGTGCGTGCGTCTTCCACGATGTGCCCAACGCGCCATATGGCAACGTGGACCATGTTGTGGTTGCCCCGTCCGGAATCTACGCCGTGGAAACCAAGGTGACGTGACTTCGCTTTTTCGAGCCGGGTGCTGAGTTAGTCTGGGGTGCCAACG
>CALMVM010000187.1 GCA_937873255.1 uncultured Verrucomicrobiota bacterium
GATCACTGCGCGAAAATTTGGGCATTCATCTTCTCTTAATCCCGGCGCGTTAGACTGTGGGCGGTCTGTGCTGCCGTTTGTCATCGTCACCGTGTCCCCCGCACCATGAAACCCCTCCTTCGCTCCTTTTTCGGAAACGTCCGTGTATTTCTTGCGACGGCATTGGCCGTCTGGCCCGGCGTTGCAATGTTCGCGGCGGCCAACGCCGCTGGGCCGTCCATCGATGTAATGCAGGGAAGCGACGGAAATGCCTACGGGACGACCCGCACCGGGGGCACCTACGGCAGCGGGACGTTTTACCGCGTCACGCCGGCCGGTGCGACGACGGTCCTCTACAATTTCACGGGCGGCAGCGACGGCGGCGCGCCCAACGACGCGTTGGTCGCGGGCAGCGACGGCAACTTCTACGGTACAACCGGCATGGGCGGCAGCAACGGCGGCGGCACGGCGTTCCAGGTGACGGCGTCCGGCGCGTTGACGACGCTTTTCGGTCTCGGCGGCAGCGGGACGAGCACGGTGGCGGGGTTGGTGCGGGGCAGCGATGCTCATTACCACGGCACGAGCAACGTCGGCGGGGGCGCGACGATCTTCGCGCTGCTTTCCCATCCCGCGTATTTCGACGGACAGTCGGCGTTGGGCAGTGGGGTGTATTATCTGGCTTTCGCCAATAAGAGTATCTTCGGCTACTACGAATACCTGAGCGATCCGAATTATATCTACCACTTCGACATGGGCTTCGAGTATGTCTTCGACGCGGCCGATGGGCACAGCGGGGTGTACTTCTACGATTTTGCGAGCAATACGTTCTTCTACACGTCGCCGACGTTTTCGTTTCCCTATTTGTACGACTTCACGCTGAAGGCATTTCTGTACTACTACCCGGACCCGACCAACCCACAGCGGTACAACACAAACGGAGTCCGATACTTCTACAATTTCTCCACCGGGCAGATCATCAGCAAGTAGGTGCTATCGCACTACAAAGTGCAGCGCGAACAATCCGGCCAGCACGTACGTCAGCCACGACACCTCGCGGCCTCGGCCGATGCCGAGCATCAACAGCGCGTGCACGAAAAAGCCCAGCGCAATCCCTTCGCTGATGCTGAAAGTCAGCGGCATCGCCAGGATGGTGATGCCCGCCGAGACCGCCGCCAGAAAATCCTTCCAATCGATCTCGGTGATGCTCTGCATCATGAAGATGCCGACGATCACGAGTGCCGGCGCGGTGGCCGCCGCCGGGATCGCCAGGATCAGCGGGGTGAAAAACAGCGCCAGCAGGAAAAATATCGACACCACCACCGCCGTCAGCCCGGTGCGTCCGCCCGCCTGCACGCCGGCGGCGCTCTCGATGTAGCTCGTGGTCGTCGAGGTGCCGAGCACCGCGCCGAACATCGCCGCGCCCGCGTCGGCGGCCAAGGCGCGTCCGAGGCGCGGCAGTTGGCCATCGGCGTCGAGCAGGCCGGCGCGTTTGGTCACGGCGATGAGCGTGCCCAGGTTGTCGAAGAGGTCCACGACGAGGAGCGTCAGCAGCAGTGGCAGCGCATGCACGAAGTGGGTAAACAGATATCCGAGATCGAGTTTGCCCAATGTCGGGCCTAACGAGGTCGGGAGACCGACAAAACCCTGCGGAGGGTTGGTGACGTGCGGGCCCAGCGGCGAACCCGGCAAAGCCGGCACGGCCAGGCCAATCAATGCTAACGCCAACACGCTCAGGATGATCGCTCCCGGCACCCGGCGCGCGATGAGGATCGCCGTCAGCACGATGCCGAGCAACACCAGCCAGACAGCCGGCTGGCGAAAATCCCCGAGGCCCACAAATGTCTCCGGGCCAGCGGCCACGATCAAGCCGCCGTTCTTCAGGCCGATGAAGGCAATGAACAACCCGATGCCGCAGCCGATGGCGATTTTCAAGTGATGCGGGATCGCCGCGACGATCTTCTGCCGCACGCCGCCGACCGACAGGCCCAGGAAGATCACGCCTTCCCAGAACACCAGGCCCAATGCCTGCGGCCAGGATAAGCCGCCTTTGAGGCACATGGCGAACGCGAAGAAAGCGTTCAGACCCATGCCGGGCGCGAGGGCGAGCGGGTAGTTGCTCAGCAGTCCCATCGCCAGCGTGGTGAACGCGGACGCCAGCGCCGTCGCCGTGAGCACCGCGCCCTTGTCCATGCCGGCCGCGCCGAGAATGAGCGGATTGACGGCGAGGATGTACGCCATCGCGGCGAAGGTCGTCAGCCCGGCGACGAGTTCGCGGCGCGGATTGGTGCCGTGCTCGCGGAGGTGAAACCAGCGGTCCAGCGGGGCGGGGGAGATGTCGGAAGGCATACGGAAACGAATCGGTTTGAAGGTAGGATGTAGGCGGATGTGCCGTTCACTTCCCGCCCGGCGAAGTCTTCTCGTATTTATCCCAATGCGCGACGATCTCGTGGACGACCGTGCTGCCGACGCGGTAGGCCGCTTCCACGCTGGGGATGAACGCGGAATAGAGTCCCTTGTTTTCCTGTTCGAGGTTTTCGGCGGCGGTGACACCCGGCGGAGGCTGGTCGTAGTTGCTGACCGTGCGC
The DNA here is from genome assembly GCA_937873255.1 of uncultured Verrucomicrobiota bacterium. Classification (GTDB taxonomy): domain Bacteria; phylum Verrucomicrobiota; class Verrucomicrobiia; order Chthoniobacterales; family SZAS-18; genus CAHJWO01. The sequence continues at coordinate 2,565 of CALMVM010000187.1, forward strand.
AGCACCATCACCCGGCCGAGATCAACCCGACCCGCTTTTGCCAGGAGCGTCAGCGATTGCATCGTGCCGGTGTCTTCCATCGCGGTAGTGACGAAGTTGCCCGCGTCTTCCGTCCAATATTTGACCCAATGATTCGCCCAGCGGTCCATCAAACGCCCGTGCCAGAACGTCCCCGACGATAGTGTGTCGCCCTTCAACACGAACGGCGGTTTTTGCGCGGCGGGAGTCTCGGTGTAACGCGCGCGGCTGGTCTTCATCGCGTCGTTGTCGAGCAGCGGCGTATCCCTGGTGAGTTCGTACGCCCAATCGCGCAGTTTGGCGTTGAGATGGTAGACGACGCTGGAGCCTTCCATCGCCTGCGTGCGCGGCTTGGGGTGGGGCGTCCACGATTGCAAGGGTACGAAGGGGTCTTCCCAATCTTTCGGGATCTCGCGCGCGTCGATCTCGTGCGCGAGGTCGCCGTCCACGACCCATTCGGCCCATGCCGCGCTGCCCAGGCTCGCGTCGGCGGGGTCGGCTCCCGCAATGCCATCGATCAGCCAGTAGGCCTCGGAAAAATCGAAGCGCGGGTCGAGGCCCAGCGCCATCACCGTGGACGCCGAGTGCGCGGTGCCGACTCCGGTCACGATGCCGACGATCCCGGCGGCCTCATTGACCATCGCGTCGTGATACGCGGCCGGCAACGGGTAGCGCGTCGTCAGCTTCTCGCGCTCGAACCAGAGTTGAAACTCCCCCGGCACGTCCCCCGTGTCCGCGCCGACCTCGAACATCGTGACGACGACCACCTTGATCTTGATCGGCATGTCACCCGCGCGCACACCAGATGCGCAGGGCAGCCACGCAACGACCGACACAGAAGCCACGAACAAACGCCGCAGCCAGTCCGTTGATAGACCAATCATGCCAGGGGATCGATGGAAACCACAAAAACTTGCGGGGCGGGGAACAGCGCCGAATTTCGCCGCATCCCCGCCCCGATGTTAGTAAACGAGTTGGTTGAAAGTTAGAAGCGAATTTTCACCGAGCCTTCCACGCGCAACGGCAGGTCGGCGAGAATGGAGTCGTTGCCGTACGTCGGATTCGGCGGGGCCCAGTTTTTCTGGTCGGTGAAGTTCAGGACCGCCAGCGTCACCTGCACGTTCTTGTAGGTGTAGAACACGCTCGCATCCAGCGTGTATTGCCACGGGATTTTCAGCTGTCCGCCGTAATCGTTGAAGATCGTGCTCGTCACGGTGCCGTCGAGCGACGCGCCCAACCCGAAATCGGTCTTGTACGAGGCCACGAAGTTGAACAAATGCTGCGGCACGCCGGGCTGACGGTAGTTGCCGACGGGCAGCGTGTAGAAGTTCGGCGTAAACTTGCCCGTGACCGTCTGTCCGTTGGCGAGCGTGACCGTCGTCGTGCCGACATCCACCGGGCTGTCGGTCGTCTCGAAGAGTCCCGTCGCTCCATAATAGTAGCTCGACAAGAAAGTGTAGCCCGCCGTGGCGAAGAAATGCCGGTTGGGCTGATAGTTGGCTTCCAGTTCGATGCCCTTGACGTTGACCATCTGATTCGCGCCCGTCTGCTGCGGGATGTTGCGAGTCTGGCGGAAGGCGGCGGCGTTGACGAAGAGCGTATCCTTGAGCAGGCTCGCCTTGACACCGACCTCGTAGAGTTCGCTCTCGTTGTGGAATTGGTCCGAGGTGAACCGATATCCACCGTTCGCCGGTGCGATGCCGCCGCCGTTGAACTGCTGCGTGGCCTGATTGTAGTTGTAGGTGAAGTACAGCGAGACCTTGTCGGTGACGTGCAACACGGGGCTGACGTTCGCGTTGCCCAGGCCCATGACCGTGCTGGTGTCCACGCGCTTGAAGCCGGCCGGCGCGGCCGGGTCGGTGTCGCTGACGTAGAGCAAATCACCGCGCCCGCCGTAGAACAGGCTGACCCATTTGCCGAAGTCGATCTGGTGTTCGAAAAACACGGCGTAGTCGTACAGGAACGTGTCGTTCGTGTCCGGGCCGGCGTTGTAGATGTTGCCCGTGACGGGATCGAAGCCGTAGTTGCCTCCGGGCGTCGCGTAGCCGACGCCGTAGGGCACGGAAGCGTTGAAACCGCTGGTCACGCTGGAGATCGGGAAACGGATCAGGTTGTTGTTGCCCGTGATGTCGTAGGCGTTGGCCGGCTCGTGGTAGAAATCGTTTGCCCCGAGCGTGTGCTGGTAGCGGAAGTCGAAGCCGGCGTTAATCTGGTTGCTGATCTTGAAGGGCTCGGACTTCTTCATGTTATCCGCCACGGCCTTGGCGTCCTTCTCGTCGCCCTTGGCATCCTTGGGATGGTTCATCGGATCGTCGCGCACGTAGCCGCCACCGCCGAAGGGCACCTCGAAGTTGATGCGCGCCTCGGTGCGGTTCTCAATGGCGATGTTGTTGGGCTCCTGCTCCTGGTAGCGGTAGGAAGAGCGCGTGGTGCGGTCGATGATGAGGCCCAAGCTGCTGTTGACGATGCTCAGGTGGTCATTGACGCGCGCGGTCTGGATGAGCGTGATCGTGTCGCTGCGACCCAGCGAACCGTCGCCCGGCGCGAGCAGTCGGCGCTGGCGGCCGTCGCCGGAGCCGATGTTGGTCGTGGTGCCCGTCGGGATGAAGTTGAAGCCCGAGCCGACGCCGGCGGGATAGGGAAGCACCGCGCCGGTGCCCGCGCCGGGGACGAAAGCGGAAACGTCGAGCGGCGTGCCGGTGATGTATTTGTTGTTGTCGATGAGGTTCTGCGTCGGGCGGTTGATGCCGAAGTTTTCCGTGTAGTCGGCGATGAAAAATTCGTTGGTGAATTCCGCCGTGTACCACGGCAGGGGTGTCGCGGTCAGCGCGAGGTAGATGGCCTCGGTGTTCTTGTGGCCGTTGTCGTAATAGCTGCCGCTTTCCTCGCCCGAATAACTCAGGCGCAGGGCGAGTTTATCCTTGATGAGCGGGCCGCTCACGTCGGCCGTCCAGCGGTACTGGGAATACTCGCCAATCGTCGCGCCGGTGAAGCCCTGCCACTTATCGAAATAGGGACGCTTGGTCGTGAAGTTGACGAACCCACCCACATAAGGGCTGGGACCGTAGATGACGGGCGCGGGTCCTTTGAGGATCGACACGCTCTCGATGGCGTTGAAGTCGATGGGCAGGCCGTTGCCGTTGCTGGTGATGCCCGTGCGTAGGCCGTTGGTGAAGGTGTCGGCCGTCTGGCCGCGGATGCTCGGGTTAGCGGGCGCGCCGAAGTTCGTTGTTGTGTAGCTGCTCGACGTGAGTTTCGAGAAATCGCGCACGTCTTGGATGTCGATGGTGTCGAGCTGCTCTCGCGAGATGATCGTCACGTTGCGCGGCACATCGAGGATGTTGTTGTCCAACCCGAACGCGGATGAATACGGCCGCGCGGTCGGCAGGACGGATTCCTCCAGCGGCGTGGCGGTGATGTCCACGCGCGACGAAGCGGAAGTGTCGGCCGTTTGTTCGTTGGTCGGCCCGGGACCGGTGGAGGCGCTGGTCTGGGCCGGCATTTGCCCGACGTTGGCAAGGAGGTACAGACAGGTGAATACGACGGGAGATTTAAAAAATGAATGCTTCAATGTGAAAACGATTGAGATGGAAACCCTGACCCCCGCATCGGGGGAAACCCGGTGCGGGCACCTAGCAATCACGATGCCAGATGGCGCGTTAAAGACTGCGGCGGCAGCAACTTAATTTTCGTCGCTGAGTGCCGAGTACAAAAAGCGACAATTTCCCGGCAATGGATTGTGGATTTCTATCCACCGCGCACGCTTTGTATGGCCCAAATCTGGGTCGAGATCAACCTGCACGACTGGGCAGGAGCGCGTTGAGGACCAGCGCCACGAGGCCGCCGGTGGTGATCCCGCTGGCGAACACGTCGCGCACGGCGGCCGGCAGCGGCGCGAGCACCTCGGGCACGGCCGGCACGCCGATGCCGGCGGCCAGCGCGCAGGCGAGGATCAACAGGTCGCGCTGGGTGTGCGGGGCGCGTTGCAAAATGCGGATTCCCGCCGTGGCGACGAAGCCGAAAAGCAGCAGCGTGACTGCCCCCAACACCGGCCCGGGCAAGCGCGCCAGCGAACGGCTGACGGCCGGCACGAACCCGAGCACGCACAAAATCCCGCCGACCCACCAGCCGACGCGGCGCGAGGCGATGCCGGTCATCTGGATGATGCCGTTGTTCTGCGCGAACGTGGTGTTGGGAAAACTGTTGCACAGCGCGGCGAGGGCGCTGTTGAGTGAATCGGCCATCACCCCGCCGCGCACGCGCCGCCAGTAGACCGGCCCATCGACGGGTTGGCCGGAAAGCTGCGAGGTCGCGGTGATGTCGCCGACGGTTTCCAAGGTCGTGATGACGTACGCGAAGAGGAACGGCAGGACCAGTTCCCAACGGAACGCGAACCCGTACCTGCCCGGCCACGGCATCGCGGTGATCCCGCCGCCGGCCCCGCCCGCGACCGGCAGCCCGCCCGCCGCCCAACACCCGCCGCCCCCCAGCGCCAATCCCGCCGGGATGGCCGCGACCCGCGCGAGCGGACGGCCGAG
>CALMVM010000188.1:0-1288 GCA_937873255.1 uncultured Verrucomicrobiota bacterium
TCTCTTGCAGGCGCTCGCGCAAGTGCGCGGCAACCAGCGCGTCACCGACCAGAGCCCCGAGGGCAAGTACCAGACGCTCGAAAAGTACGGTCAGGACCTCACCGAGAAAGCCCGCAAAGGCAAGATCGATCCCGTCATCGGCCGCGACGACGAGATCCGCCGCGTCATGCAGGTGTTATCCCGCCGCACGAAGAACAACCCCGTGCTCATCGGTGACCCCGGCGTGGGCAAGACGGCCATCGTCGAGGGGCTTGCGCGGCGCATCGTGGCGGGTGACGTGCCCGAGTCGTTGAAGAGCAAGCGCATCATCGCCCTGGACATCGGCTCGATGATCGCGGGCGCGAAGTTCCGCGGTGAATTCGAGGATCGGCTCAAGGCGTTCTTGAAGGAAGTCACCGCCAGCGAGGGGCAAATCATCCTGTTCATCGACGAACTCCACACCATCGTCGGCGCGGGCGCGGCGGAAGGCGCGGTGGACGCGTCGAATCTGCTCAAGCCCCAACTCGCGCGCGGCGAACTGCGCACCGTCGGCGCGACCACGCTCGACGAGTATCGCAAGTACATCGAAAAGGACGCCGCGCTCGAACGCCGCTTCCAGCCGGTGATCGTGGACGAGCCCAGCGTGGACGACACGGTCGCCATCCTGCGCGGCCTGAAGGAACGCTACGAGGTGCATCACAAGGTGCGCATCCAGGACGCCGCGCTGATCGCCGCCGCGCAGCTTTCGCACCGCTACCTGACCGAGCGTTTTCTGCCCGACAAGGCCGTGGATCTCGTGGACGAAGCGGCCTCGCGCCTGAAGATCGAACTGGAGTCCAAGCCGACGGAGATCGACCAGGTGGACCGCCAGGTCTTCCAACTCCAGATCGAGCAGACGGCCCTGAAACAGGAAAAAGACGCCGCGAGCCGCGAACGTCTTGAAAAGCTCGAAAAGGAACTCGCCGACCGCAAGGAGGAGAGCGCACGGCTGACCGCGCAGTTCCAGGCCGAGAAGGCGCAGATCGACCAGACCGGCGACTTGCAGCGGCAGATCGAGGAATATAAGACCCAACTCGAACAAGCGGAACGCCACAGCGACTTGGCAAAAGCCGCCGAAATAAAAAACGGCCGCCTGCCCGCCCTCGAAGCGCAACTACGCGCCCACACCGCGAAACTTGCCGAAGTGCAAGGCGACGGCCAGCGGATGCTGCAACAGGAAGTCACGCCCGACGACATCGCGGAGGTCGTTTCCTCGTGGACGCGCATCCCCGTGTCGCGCCTGAAGGAAGGCGAGCGCGAGAAACTTGTG
>CALMVM010000188.1:1298-5970 GCA_937873255.1 uncultured Verrucomicrobiota bacterium
CATCGGCCAGGTGGAAGCGATCAAGGCGGTGTCGAACGCCGTGCGGCGTTCGCGTTCCGGGTTGCAGGACCCGAACCGGCCCATCGGTTCGTTCATGTTCCTGGGGCCGACGGGCGTCGGCAAGACGGAGCTTTCCCGCGCGCTGGCGGAGTTTCTTTTCGACGACGAGAACAACCTCGTGCGCCTCGACATGAGCGAGTACATGGAGAAGCACACCGTCGCGCGGCTCATCGGCGCGCCTCCCGGTTACGTCGGCTACGAGGAGGGTGGACAGCTTTCCGAGGCGGTGCGGCGGCATCCGTATTCGGTGGTGCTTTTCGACGAGGTGGAAAAGGCGCACCCGGACGTGTTCAACGTGCTCTTGCAAGTGCTCGACGACGGGCGCATCACCGATGGCCAGGGCCGCACGGTGGACTTCAAGAACACGGTCATCATCATGACGAGCAATTTGGGGAGCCAGTTCATCCTCGACCCGAAGTTGTCTCCGACCGAGGCCGAACGCCGCGTGCAGGACGCGCTCAAGGGGCATTTCCGCCCGGAATTCCTCAACCGCGTCGATGAGATCATCATCTTCGACCGGCTCTCGGACGCCGACCTGAAACAGATCGTCACGATCCAGCTCGGCACGTTGATGAAACGTCTGGAAGCGCGCAAGCTCACGCTGACCCTGAGCGACGAGGCCAAGGAAGTGCTCGCCAAGGAGGGCTACGACCCGGTGTACGGCGCGCGTCCGCTCAAACGCGCGATCCAGCGCGAAATCCTCGACCCGCTCAGCCTCGAAATCCTCGAAGGCCGGTTTAAGGAGGGCGATCACATCGTCACGGAAGTGCGCGACGGCAGCCTGATGTTTACGGCTGGCAAATGACGGAACGACCCGATACGAAGGGGGACGTGAAACCACGTCCTCCTTTCTCTTTCCTCTCCGTCGCGGCGGCGGCGATGCTGCTGCCGACCACCCTGCGCGCGGAGCCGTCGGCCTTGCCCACCGATGAGCAGGTCCGCGAGATCCTGCGCCAACGCATCGACGTGGAAAAACGCGGCGTGAGCATCGTCGTCGGGCTGGTGGACGCACAGGGCAGCCGCATCATCGCGTACGGCCACCCGGCCAAGGACGGGGACAGCACCGTGAACGGCAAAACGATCTACGAGATCGGCTCGGTCACGAAGATGTTCACGGACCTGATGCTCGCCGACCTCGTGTTGAAAGGCGAGGTCAAGCTGGACGATCCCGTGTCCAAATATCTGCCCGCCGAGGTAAAAATGCCCGCGCGTGGCGACCGCCAGATCACCCTCCTGGACCTCGTCACGCACCGTTCCGGCCTGCCGCGCTGGCCGGACAATCTCAAACCTGCGGACCCGGCCAACGACATGGCGGACTACACCGCCGCGCAACTCTACGCCTTCCTGAGCGGTTACGAACTCAAGCGCGACATCGGCAGCAAGATGGAATATTCCAACCTCGGCGTGGGCCTGCTCGGCCACGTGCTCACGCTGCACGCCGGCAAGTCGTACGAGCAACTCGTCAAGGAGCGCATTTGCGATCCGCTCGGCATGAAGGACACGGGCATCACGCTCTCGCCAGATTTGCGCGAGCGGCTTGCCTTGCCCTACGACGTATTCCGCACGCTCACGAAGAACACGGATATCGCCATCCTCACCGGCGCGGGCGGGTTGCGCTCCGACATGGAGGACATGCTCAAATTTGTCTCCGCCGAACTCGGCCTCACCGCCTCGCCGTTGTCCGCCGCCATTCACGAAACCCAGCAAAAGCGCAACGCCACGAACTCGCCGAGGATGGACATGGCGCTCGGCTGGTTCATCGACAAAACGAACGAACCGCCGATCTGGTGGCACAACGGCGGCACGGCCGGCTACCACACGTACGTCGGCTTCCGCCCGGCGACGAAAACCGGCGTCGTCGTCCTCGCCAACACCGTGCTCGACGTGGACGACATCGGGCAACACCTGCTCGATGCCCGTATTCCGCTCACAACGCTGCCGAAACCGCACACCGCCATCACGATCAAACCGGAGGTCGGCGCGCAGTACGTGGGCCGCTACGAACTGACCCCCGCATTCATTCTCACCATCACCCAGGACGGGGACCGGTATTTCGCGCAGGCGACGGGGCAGGGGAAGAACGAGATTTACCCCGAGACGGAAACCGATTTTTTCCTCAAGGTCGTCGATGCCCAACTCACTTTCGTGAAGGACGCGTCGGGCAAGGTCACGTCGCTGATCCTCCACCAGCGCGGCGACCAGACGGCGAAGCGGTTGCCCTGAGCGGGCGGCCGGTCTATGGGGAGCGGCATGAAACGCCCCGGCGATCCGCTGCTTTCTCCCGCGACCACTCATCACAACGCCACGCGGCCCGGCCGGGTCGCGGAGTTGAAAGGGGTCATTTTCCAGAGCGACAACAGCAGCGTCATCGGCGCTCTGTTCATCCGGCCGCTGGAGTCGTTCGACCGCTGGCAGGCGGGACTCCTGCGCGGAACCGGTGACAAGCCGCTCGCCATGCACGCGGGGCTGCACGTCGTCATGGAGGATGGGAAAGAATTCGTGGCTGAACAACTTGTCGGCACGCTGTTCGAGGATTTCCGCGACGCGCTGAACTGGACGCCGCTGGAGGAATTCCGCACGCGCGAGGCGTCGGGCTGGGACGTGACCGTGCCGGCGACGGCGTTTCGCGGGGTCGACGACCGGACGGTGGAACAGGCGGTCGCGGCCCTCAACAAGGTGCGTGGGCACGGGTTCGTGGGGGAGGATTGCACGATGTTCGTGGAACGCGTGTTCGGAGGCCGGCGGCTGTTCGGCGACAGCCCGACGGGGCAGGCGCTCGGCGTCGGCCTGCGCGTGGGCGATCCGGCGCTGCCACTCCTGCGCCCCGACGCCGCGCTCGACGAACGCGCCCGGCATCTGCTGCGCGTGGCGACGGTCAGCCAACAACCCGACCCGAGCGCCGCGCACGACGCGCCGAATGCTCACCTGTGGCTCGGGCGATTCATCGTGTGGAGCGCGATGCTGCTCTCCCTGACGAGCGCGGTCGGCCTCTACCAACGCCACGAGCGCCGCAAACGCCGCCGCCGGTGGGCGTTTTGGACGTAGCCGGTCAGACGAGCTGCGAGCGCAAGGTGAGGAGCGCCACCTCCGGCGGACAGCGGAACCGCACCGGCGGCCCGATGGTGCCCACGCCGGCCGTTACGAACACGCGCGCCGTCGGTCCCTGCACCAGCCCGGCGCGGTATTTCTGCCCGTAGCGCGACGGCACCACCGGCGCGCCGACGAACGGCAGCACGATCTGTCCGCCGTGCGTGTGGCCGCTCAACACCAGGTCCACGCGCGCGTCGCGGATGCGTTCGACGTAATCCGGATTGTGCGTCAACACCACGCACGCCTGGCCCGCGCGCAGGTCGCCGAGCGCCTGGCGCAAGCGCGGACGGCCCGCGCGGCAATCGTCCACCCCGGCGATCCGCAGGCGCGCGCCGCCGGGGCGTTCGAGCCAGACGCCGGTGTTCGTCAGTTCGGTGAACCCGGCGGCGGCCAGCGCGCGGCGGGTCGCGGAGGGGTCCGTGCGATAATCGTGGTTTCCCAGGACCGCGAACCGCCCCATCGGCGCGCGCAGACCGGACAGCACGCCGATGCCCGGCGCGACGTAGCGGCGGTGGTCGATGCCCAGGTGCAGGAATGCCGCACGCCGACGCTGCACGTAGTCGCCGCCGAGCAGGACCACGTCCGGGCGCAGGTCGTTGGTCATTTCGACCACGTCCGCGAGATACGACAGCGGCACGAACGGGCCGTGGTGCGTGTCGGACAGGAACGCCACCGTCAACCCGTCGAACGCCGCTGGCAGGTCGCGCAGGGTCGTCTCGACGCGCGTGACGACCGGCCGTTTGGCTTCCCACGCCGTGTACGCCGTGCCGCCCGCGCCGACGGTCAACACCGGCAGGGCGACGCGCCGGGCGAGGAATTGCAGGAATTGGCGGCGGTCGAACATGCGCGGCGGCGGGACGGTCATTCCGCGCGGCCGAGAAGGTTCTGGCTCCAATGCGACAAAAAGAAAAGTTTCTTCGTGGGCAGGACTGTTTCGTCGCGCCCGACGATGGGCCGCAGGGCGGTGGTCATTTGCAGGCAGACGAGCAGGAACACCGCGAACCACAGCCGCAGGTATCCCTTGCCCGCGTGCGGGTTGATGAAGTCCAGCATCGCCGAAAGCAGCCGCAGCGCGAACAGCGCGCCCACCGCCCAGAACACAAGGTGCAGCGTGCCGATGAGCGCGAGGGATTCCGTGGATTGCGAGAACACCCACGCCACCGGCGCGAACCCGATGAGCAGCAGCGCGTTGAGACATAGCACGGCGAGGAGCGTGCCGCACAACGGAGCCAGCCGTAGGTCCGCGCCGCCCAGGCACGCGAAAATGTAGAGGCTCGGCAGGCAGATCAACGCACTGACAAACGTGCCGCCGACGATCTTGGCCGGCGCGGCCCACCATTGTTCGTGCCCGGAAAAACTGCCCACCGTCAGGCCGTAGAGCGCGAGACAGAGCAATGTGACCGCGCCGAGCACGGCGATGATCCGGCCGCGCGGGGCGTGGTGGAGTTGGTAGATGAGTTGACCGGGGCGTTTGAGCAGCGCGTCGAGCGCCGCGCCGGGCCGGTGGCCGTCGGGCATCGGC
>CALMVM010000189.1 GCA_937873255.1 uncultured Verrucomicrobiota bacterium
GGCCAACGCCGACGAGATTGACAACGTCGTGCCCACCTACGGCTACCACCGGATGCCTATCGTGGCCCTCGGCGGCTCGGCGGGCTCCATCCAGGCGCTCAAGGCGTTCTTCGAGGTGCTGCCGGCGCGCACCGAGGTCGCCTACGTGGTCATCGTGCATCTTTCCCCGGAGCACGAGAGCACGCTGCCCGCCCTGCTCCAGACCAAGACGGCCATGCCTGTCGCGGCGGCGCAAAATGGCGACCTGCTCCTGAAGGACCACGTGTACGTCATCCCCCCCGGCAAGCACCTGACCGTCATCGACGGCCACCTCAAGCTCACCCCGCTCGAACCCGAGCGCGGCAAGCGCGTGGCCGTGGACATGTTCTTCCGCAGTCTGGCCGATACCCACGGACCCCACGCCACGGCCGTCGTCCTCTCGGGCGCGGACGGCGACGGGGCCCTCGGCATCAAGCGCATCAAGGAGCGCGGGGGCCTCACCATCGCGCAGGAACCCGACGAGGCGGAACACGATTCCATGCCGCGCTCGGCCGCCGCCACCGGCATGGTGGACTGGGTGCTGCGCGTCGCCGACATGCCCGCGCGGATCATCCGGTATTGGAAAAGCGAGGCGCTGCTGCGCCTGCCGACCGAGGACGGGCCGCAGCCCGCGCAACCGGCCGCCCCCTCGCGCGACGAGGACGAGCGGGCGCTGCGCGAGGTGCTCGCCTTCCTGCGCTCTCGCACCGCGCACGATTTTACCTACTACAAGCGGGCGACCATCCTGCGGCGGATCTCGCGCCGGATGCAGATCAACGCCCTCGTGGCGCTGCCCGAGTACCTGAACTTCATGCGCACGAACCCCGGCGAGGCGGGCGCGCTGTTGCAGGACCTGCTCATCTCGGTGACGAATTTCTTCCGCGATCGGGACGCGTTCGCGGCGGTGGAACGGGAGATTCCCGTCCTCTTCGCGGGCAAGGGGCCGGATGACACGGTGCGCGTGTGGACCGCCGCCTGCGCCACGGGCGAGGAGACGTATTCGTTCGCCATGCTGCTCGTCGAGCACGCCCGCACGCTGGAAAACCCGCCCACGATCCAGATGTTCGGCTGCGACCTGGACGGACAGGCGATCCAAGCGGCGCGCGCGGGGGTCTACCCGCCGAGCATCGAGGCCGACGTGAGCGAGGAGCGGCTCCAGCGTTTTTTCACCCGGGACGTGCGCGGCTACCGCGTGCGCCGGGAACTGCGCGAGATGGTGCTCTTCGCCGAGCACGACCTGCTCAAGGACGCGCCGTTCTCGCGCATGGACCTGATCTCCTGCCGCAACCTGCTCATTTACTTCGACCGCGAGGCGCAGGACCGGGCGATGGACATCTTCCACTTCGCCCTCAAGCCCGGCGGGCGGCTCTTCCTCGGCAACTCGGAATCCGTGGACGAGTCGAAGGGGTTCTTCACCGCGCTCGACAAAAAGCATCGTGTCTACCAGCGACGCCCCGCCGCGCGGACGAGCGGTCTGCCCGTGCCCACCGGCACCGGCACGCTGCTGCGCGCCCTGCGGGCGCAGGGCAAGGACGCCACGGTGCTCCCCGGCGACGCGTTCAACCGGGGCGTGGCCGTACCGTTCTCCCCGCCCGTGCTCCCCGCCACCGCCGAGGAGCGCGCGGCGTTGGCGGAACTGCACTTCAAGCTGCTGGAGCGCCTCGCGCCGCCCTCGGCCGTGATCGACGAGCGGCAGAACATCGTCCACCTCTCCGAGCACGCCTGGCGCTTCCTGCAAGTGGTGGGCGGCACGCCGACCAACCACCTCTTGAGCATGGTCAACCCCGACCTGCGCACCGACCTGCGCGCGGCGATTTTCCGGGCGATGGAAACGGGCGCGTCCGTGGACATCCCCGGCGTGGCCGTCCGACTCGAAGGGGTCCCCAAGGTGGTGGACCTGCGCGTGACACCCGCGCCCGAACTGGCGCCCGGCCATCTCGTGGTGACCTTCGGCGCGCGCGACCCGGGCACGGCGGCTGCGGCGGACGCGCCCGCGCGCCTGGAAGCCGAGGGAGTCGTGCACCACTTGGAACAGCAGGTCGAGACCCTGCAGCGGCAGTTGCGCGACACGGTGGAGCGCTACGAGGTCAGCACCGAGGAATACCGCGCCAGCAACGAGGAACTCCAGGCCATGAACGAGGAGTTGAGGAGCGCCTCCGAGGAACTGGAAACCAGCCGGGAGGAACTCCAGTCCATCAACGAGGAGCTGGGCACGGTCAACACCGAGTACAAAATCCGGGTGGAGGAAATCGGCCAGATCAACGCGGATCTGCAAAACTTCATGGCGGCCACGGACATCGCCACGGTGTTCCTCGACCGCGACCTGAAGGTGATGCGCTACACCCCGGCGTCGGTGGGATTTTTCAACCTCATCCCCGGCGACACCGGCCGGCCGCTGGCGGACCTGAAGTTCCAGGTGGAGTACCCCGAGTTGATCGCCGACGCGCGAACGGTCCTGCGCAACCTCGTGCCGGTGGAGCGCGAGGTCGGCGCGGTGGACGGCGGCCGGTGGTATCTGGCGCGGCTGCTGCCCTACCGCACGACCGACGACCGCATCGGCGGCGTGGTGTGCACCTTCGTGGCGATCACCGCGCGCAAGCGGGCGGAAGAAACGGCCGAGACGGCGCTCCGGGTGGCCGAACGGGCCCGGGGCGACGCCGAGGCGGCGGACGAGGCCAAGGACAAGTTCCTGGCCGTGCTCAGCCACGAACTGCGCACGCCCCTGACGCCGGTCATCATGGCGGTGGGCATGCTTCTGGACCGCTCCGACCTGTCGCCGATGATCCGGAACGCGCTGGAGATGATCGAGCGCAACGTGCGCCTGGAAACCCGCTTCATCGACGATCTGCTGGACATGACGCGCATCAACCACGGCAAGATGGAGATCGTCCACCACGACATGGACCTGCACGAGGTGGTCCGGCACGCGGTGGAGATCAGCGCTCCGGACCTCGCGGCCAAAACGCAGGCGCTGGCCGTCCACCTCGACGCGGCGGAATACCACTTGATCGGCGACTACACCCGGCTCCAGCAGGTGTTCTGGAACCTGCTCAAGAACGCCAGCAAATTCACGCCCGAGCGGGGGGAGATCACGATTCGCTCGCGCAACGAACCCGGCCGGATCGTGGTGGAGGTCGCCGACACGGGCATCGGATTGGAGGCGGAAGCCTTCGGGCGCATCTTCGCCGCGTTCGAGCAGGCGGACGCTTCGGTCGCCGGGGAATACGGCGGCCTCGGGTTGGGCCTGGCCATCGCCAAGGCGACGGTGGAGGCCCACGGAGGCTCCTTGAGCGTCAGCAGCCCCGGGCGCGGGCAGGGAGCGACGTTCACCGTGAGCCTGCCCCTGGCCGTCCCCGGCCCGTCGGGGTCGTCGTAAACCGCACGCCGGAACGCAAAAATGCGCCGGACCGAAGCAGGAAAAGCTTGTATTATTTTCCAAACCCCGTTGCCTGTCGTCACGATTCAGCCGCCGTCATGAGCGAAGCAACCCATCCCCAACCGACCGGCGGTCTTCGCGTCTTCGTGGTGGAGAACCACCCGGACACCCTGTTGTACCTGCAGATGTACCTGGAAGGTCTCGGCCACACGGTGGCCTCGGCCCGCACCGTCGAAGACGCGCTGACCGGCCTGGCCCGGGCCGAATACGACGTGTTGATCTCCGACATTGGCCTGTCCGACGGCAGCGGTTGGGAGTTGCTGCCCCGGGCGCACGCCCAGGCGGACCGGCCGATCTTCGCCATCGCCATGAGCGGGTTCGGCCAGAGCGCGGACCACGAACGCAGCCGGGAGGCGGGGTTCCGCCACCATTTGCTCAAGCCCTTTCGCCCCAGCGAGTTGAACGGCATGTTGCACGAGGCGGCGCTGGAGACGACCGCCGCCCGCTAGATGCACGAGGCAGCGCGGGAGGCAACCGCCGCTATCCCATTGATGGTCTGTCCGTCGAGGCAAAGCCGTGCCGCCCGACGAGCGCACTGTCCTCTTTTTGTCTACCATCTCAAAGCGCATGCAACGAGCGGTAGTGATAAGCTTTTGGCCTCTGAGCCCCGGCAGGGGCGGCAGAGTTTAGCCCACGGCGTGAGCCGTGGGAACATCGCCAACAAGCCGCAAAGCCCCGGCAGGGGCGTAAGAAAACCGGCGGGACCGTCCGTGGAACGCGGGCGTGTTTTCTTCCGCCCCTGCCGGGGCTGTCCCTCTTTGGAGACCGCCTCCCCACGGCTCACGCCATGGGCTAATCTCTTACGCCCCTGCCGGGGCTAATAGATCGAATGCGGGCGTCCGCGCGACGCTCCTCAGTGTTTCATCTCGCCGGGAGCCGGAATTTTGTCCAGCCCCTTCAAGGCGTCTTCCGTCGCGGAACCGTTCTTTTGCAACCACGCGATCATCTGGTTGCCCACGTCGGTGCCGTATTCGCGGTGCGAGGAAACGACCGACACCCCGACGCCGTTGACGATCTCGAACCGCGCCGACGCCGCTTCGAGCAGGTCGTGCGTCGGCAGGATCACCGCGACGAAATGCTCCGCCGGTTTGTCGGCGGTGCGCGGCACGGAGCTGGTTTTCAGGATCATCGCGCGGTGGTCCCGGTAGGCATCGACCACGGCACTCGCCGTTTTGGCCAGCGCCTCGCCGTCCTTCACGTCCGGATAATAGTTGAGGGTGATCATGTCGGTCCAATGCTCCAGGTTTTCCTGTCCACGCGGCGTGAACTCGTGCTGATTGTCCTTCGACCAGCGGTGGAGATAATCCACGCCGGCAAAATGCACGACGGCGTCCGTCTTGCCGCCGGTGGCCGCGAGGCCGATGGCGGCGCTCAATCCGACCAGCAGAACGGCGACGGCGGTCTTGCGTCGGGATTGGATGATGGAGAGGAGTTTGGAGAGAAAGTTAGTTGGCTTCATGGTGTGTCCAAACATTCCGGAAGCCCGTCCCGTGATGACGCGCTATTTCGGAGTGCCGCGTCTCCACCGTCTTCTCGTTCGCACGAAACCCGATCATTTTGCGTCATCGTGGCGTCGGGACGTTGAATCTTCAGGAAACGCTCTGCGCACCATGAACCCATCTCCCTCGCTCCAACTCCCGACCGACCCATCTTTGTCCACGCGCCCGCCCGAATCCGGGCGCATCCGCGCGGTGGGTTGGGTGTTGATCGTCCT
Organism: uncultured Verrucomicrobiota bacterium; assembly: GCA_937873255.1. Taxonomy (GTDB): domain Bacteria; phylum Verrucomicrobiota; class Verrucomicrobiia; order Chthoniobacterales; family SZAS-18; genus CAHJWO01. The sequence goes on from CALMVM010000189.1 coordinate 5,169, forward strand.
CGGCCCCGGCCTCAGCGCCGCGATGGCCCTCGCCGCCCGCGAGTTGTACGGGGCCTCGACCCTGGCCCGTCTGACCGGCCGGCCGGTGCGCTGGCACGGGAGTCCCGAGTTCACCCGGACGGCCTTCGAGCTTTTCGGAGCGGTGTTCCTCATCGGGGTCGCCGTTTTTCTCGGCGGCGTTTATCAGGTCCGCACGGGCCGGCGTCACCGCGTGTTGGTCGTGTTCACGCTGGGACTGGCGGCGGTGACGGCCTACCTCGTTTGCAGCGTCATCGCGCAACCGATGCCGCGATGAGCGACATCGGCCTCCACTATCTCGACGGAAATTGCGCCGAACGGATGTGGATGAAGTCTTCGCCGATTTCGCAGACGTATCCCGTGGCTTTCTGACGGATGATTTCCGCCCCGATGCGCGCGAGGATTTCGTCGCGCCGACCGCTCGCCCAAGGTACCCGCGCGTCCCAATACGCGGACGGCGGCACGGACATGAAGGCCAGCACACCGTCGTTGCCGCCGGCGAATTCCCACCACGTCTGAAATTCTCCGACGCCCGTTTCCCGGTAGAGAATCCCGCCGCCGCGACCATCCTGGCTGATTTCCACGCTGAAGTTCGTTGCCATAGACGAAGGGGTTCCAGCCAAACATTCCGGGTCCGCGCCGCAGGATGACGGTAAACGGCGACCTCCGCGCCATCTGCCCCGGCTTGTGCAAGCGTACGGTACAAACGCGTAGTGGCACGCTTTACGCCACCTGGACACCGACCGTTTCTCCGCGACTCACCCGGATTTGTCTCGCCAAGGAACGATGGCTTTCTTAAAGTCCATCAGAGAGTCCCTTATGGCCGATGCACCCGATTGCCAGCAAGAAATCGCTCTGAACGGATTCATGACGACGCGCTGGAGCGTCGTGGTGCGCGCCGCCGCCCCCGCCGAGGAAAGCCGCGCGGCGCTGGAAATGCTCTGCAAGGCGTACTGGTTCCCGATCTACACCTACGCGCGCAAACAGGGCTGCAACGCCGAGGACGCCGAGGACGTGACGCAGGAATTCCTCTCCGAGATCAGCCATTCGCAGTTCCTTCCGCGCGCGGACCCGGCGCGGGGGCGGTTCCGGGGCTACCTGCTCGACGCGGGGCGCAAGCG
>CALMVM010000190.1 GCA_937873255.1 uncultured Verrucomicrobiota bacterium
GTTGTATTCGCTCTGCTTGAAGTCCCGGCCTCCGACCATCGCCAGGATGCCGCCGTCCGAATTGTTGACCATCAGCAGCGCCCCTTGCAGATATTCCGGCGCGGGCAGCGAAGCGTGCACGTTCGCCGGTGCCGTCGCGGTGTCCTGTGCCGCCGCCGCCACCCGTTTCTCCTCGTCGTGGAACATCGTCGTGTATTGCGCGTAGGTCTGGTGATTTTGAAACGCCGGACGCCGCTCGATCTCGTCGAGTTGGTCGCGCAACGATTCTTCGGCGGTCTTCTGCAACCGGGCGTCAATCGTGGTGTAAATCTTCAATCCCTGGCTGATCGCCCGGTCGAGACCCACCTGGGCGATCACCTGCTGCCGGATGGCCTCCATCGCGTAGGAGTCGCTGCTGGCCAGCACGCGCGGCTTCACCGCCAGCGGTTCCGCCGTGGCCGCCTGGTACTGGTCGCGCGAGATGTAACCCTCGTCCACCATGCGTCCGAGCACGAAGTCCCGCGCTCCCTGGGTGCGCGCCCGGTCGTTCCAGGGCGAGAGGTTGTTCGGGCTTTTGATCAGCCCTGCTAACGCCGCCGATTCGCCCAGCGTCAAATCCCTGGCGGGCTTGCCGAAGTATCCCTTGGACGCCGCCTCCACCCCGTACAATCCGCTCCCGAGGTAGATGCGGTTGAGGTAATACTCCATGATCTGATCTTTGGTGAGCGTCGTTTCGATGCGGCGCGCCACGTAGAGTTCAAGGATCTTGCGCGAATAGGTGCGTCCCTTGAGCGGAAAGGTATTGCGCGCGAGCTGCTGGGTAATCGTGCTGGCCCCTTGTTTGGTGTGCCCCGAGCGCACGTTCTTCACTGCTGCCCGGAGGATGCCGCGAAAGTCGCTGCCGTTATGCGTGTAGAAACGGTTGTCCTCGGCGGAAACCAGCGCGTGCCGCAGATCAACCGGCATCTGCGAAAACGGGATCGGCTCGCGCTTTTGCTCGTAAATATAGCCGAACGTCACCCTGTTGCGGTCGAAGATCGTGCTTGCGCTTTCCATTTTACCGAGCGCGGTCATGTCGAACTGGGCTGCCTTGTCGAGCATCCGCAAATGCAGGGTGTATGCGACGACCGCTCCGGTGCAGGCCACGATGAGTGCCACGATCAGCAAAGCCAGGAACCAGTGCCGACGATAAAAAGGCGCACCTTTGTCGCTGTAAATGTTCCGCGTGAGCGAAGACGGGGGCTCAGGCATGGCACGCACGGGGCAGATTTTCCACGGAACCCTACCCCGCGCAATGCCTATTTTCAACCATCCACGGCGCAAACCCGGTTGCCGAGACGCCCTTTTTCCCTAAGTTCCCGGAGTGGCTGCCCGTACCCCACAAGAGCCGACCCCCGGCAATCCGAAGCTGGTCGCGCATCTACGCGAGCAAATCACGAATCACGGGCCGGTCACGGTCAAGTGGTTCATGCAGCAGGCGCTCTACCATCCCGAGCACGGCTATTACGGCGGGGGCAGGGCGCGCATCGGGCGCAAGGGGGATTTCTACACGAGCGTGAGCGTGGGCAGGATTTTCGGCGAACTGATGGCCAAGCAGTTCGAGGAAATCTGGTACCGGATGAACAGCCCGGCGGGTTTCGCCATCGTGGAGGAAGGTGCCCACCACGGCCAGTTTGCCCAGGATGTGCTCGGCTGGCTCCAGCAATTTTCGCCGGACTTTTACCGGCAGGTCCGGTATTGGATCGTCGAGCCGAATCCGAAGTTGCAACAGGAGCAGCAGGCCACGCTCAGCGCTTGGCCGCGCAACAAGATTCGTTGGACCGGCAGCCTGGCCGCCTTCGAGGCGGGCTCGCTCTGCGGGGTTTATTTCAGCAACGAACTCCTCGACGCGTTCCCCGTCCACCTCGTGACTTCCAGCGGCGGCGCGTGGGAGGAAAACTTCGTCGATCTGACGAAGAACGGGTTTCGTTTCGTTTACGGCCCTCCCTCCAATAGTCAGTTGCGCGCCGAGTTGAAAAAGCTGCCCGTGCCGGTCGGAGGCGAGGACGCCGCGCCCTACCGCACCGAAGTGAATCTCGCCGCGCTACGCTGGATCGAGGACATTTCCAAGGTGATCGGGCAAGGGTTCATCCTACTCGCGGACTACGGCTATCCGCGCGATGTCTATTATTCGCCGCAACGCACCGAAGGCACCCTCATGGCCTATAGTGAGCACCGCAAAAGCCACGATCCGTTGCAAGCGGTGGGTCTGTGCGACCTGACGGCCCACG
>CALMVM010000191.1 GCA_937873255.1 uncultured Verrucomicrobiota bacterium
CGAAATCCCCGCCCATCCGCCCGACGCCATCGTGGACGGTGGGGCTCCGGCGGGTCTGCGCGCCGCCGAGGTGCTCGCGGCGGGCGGTGCGCGGGTGGCACTTTACGACCAGAAACCGTCGGTCGGCCGGAAATTCCTCGTCGCGGGCACGGGCGGCCTGAACCTGACGCACTCGGAGGGAATGGAGACGTTCGTCACCCGCTACGGCGAAGAACTCGCCCGCTGGCGCGGTCTGCTCGACGGCTTCGGCCCGGAGGCATTACGCGCGTGGGCGGGCGGTCTCGGCGTGGAAACGTACGTCGGCACGAGCGGGCGGGTTTTCCCGCACGGGCAGCAGGCGGCGACGCTCCTGCGGCGTTGGGTGTCGCGGGTCCGGTCATCGGGCGTGACGTTTCACGTTTGCCACCGGCTCGAAAACCTGTCGCCCGAAATCCGGGCGAACGGACGGCGCGAGGTCACATTCCACGACACCCGCACGGGAGAAGTCATCTGCACAGACTCACCCGTGATCGTGCTCGCGCTCGGCGGGGCGTCGTGGCCGCAAACGGGCTCTGACGGCACTTGGCCCGCGACTCTCGCGTCGATCGTGCCGGGATTGCAAGTCGCGCCGTGGCAGGCGGCCAACTGCGGCTGGGAGGTCGCGTGGGACTCGCGCGTGCTAGCCGTTGCGGAAGGTCAGCCGCTCAAAAATATCGCCGTCACCGCCGGCGGCCGAACCGTCCGCGGCGAGGCGCTCATCACCCGCTACGGGATCGAGGGAGGAGCGTTGTACCAACTCGGGCGCGAACTGCGCGCAATGGGTTCGCCGCCCCGTCTGGAAATCGATTTCAAGCCGGACGTTTCGCCGGAGCGGCTGACGGCGAAAATGCTCGGTCCGGCCGAGGGCTGGAATGAGATCGCCCTTCGTGTGAAAATCGCTCTGGCAGCACGCGCCCTGCTGCAATTCCAGCGTGCGGACGATGACCAACGTCCGGCGGTATGCCGGATCAAACGTTTCCCGCTGACATTGATCGGACCGCGCCCGGTGGAGGAAGCGATTTCTTCGGCGGGCGGAGTGGCATGGCCGGAATTGGACAACAAGCTCATGCTCCGCCGATTGCCCGGGGTATTCGTCGCGGGCGAGATGATCGATTGGGAGGCACCCACGGGCGGGTATCTCTTGCAGGGATGTTTCGCCACCGGCACGTGGGTGGGCCGGGCGGCGTTGCGTTGGCTGGCGTTGGAATAAGCGCGCATGGATCGACCTCACTCACCCCGATCCCACCGGGAAACGCCCGCCGCGTTTCATCCTTTGTATTCGGCCATCAGCTTGAGCATCTCGCCGACGGCGCGCTCCAAGCCGACGAAGACCGCGCGGCTCACAATCGAATGGCCGATGTTCAGTTCCCGCAGGTGCGGCACCGCGCCGAGCAGGAGCAGCGTGTTCGTGTAGTTCAGCCCGTGACCAGCGTTGACCTGCAAGTCGAGGCCGTCGGCGAGCGCGGCGGCGTCGCGCAGCCGGTGGAGTTCGGCGGTCTGCGCCTCGCCGGTCGCGTTGGCGAATGCCCCCGTGTGCAGTTCGATCACCGGCGCGCCGAGTTCGACTGCCGCGCGGATTTGCGCCTCGTCTGGGTCGATAAAGAGACTCACGCGCGCCTTCGCGTCATTGAGCTGGCGGATCGTGCCGGCGAGTTCTCCGCGCAAACCGTGCGCGTCGAGGCCGCCCTCGGTGGTGATTTCCTGCCGGTTCTCCGGTACGAGACAAACGTCTTCCGGACGCGTTTGCAGCGCGATGGCTAAAATCTCGGGCGTGTTGCCTATCTCGAGGTTGAGCTTCGTGCGCACGCTGGCCCGCAGTCGGGCAAGGTCCTTGTCCTGCAAATGCCGCCGGTCGGCACGCAGATGGACGGTGATGGATTGCGCGCCCGCGCGTTCGCAAAGCGCGGCGGCGGCGGCGAGGTCCGGCTCGACGTTGTGGGCGTCCGGCGTGCGCGCATAACGCGCCTGCCGCAACGTGGCGACATGGTCGATATTGACGCCGAGGCCAAGGTTCACTTGACTGCTTTTTGCTCCTCCAGCTTTTGCTCGATCCACAATTGTACGAGCGCCTCACGGCTAACTCGGCGACGTAATGCCTCCTCGCCGATCCGTACGAACACCAGAGGCGACAAGGAAATGCTCATGCTTTCCTGATCCACCGATGGGAATGAAACGGAACCACTGTTCCTCAAGAGATCATCCAACATCATTTTGGTCAGCGATAGTTTTTGACCGGGGGATAGTTCTCCCGGCTCGACCATTACCGCTTTGTCCCAATCGAAATAACCCGATACATCCTCGCCAGCATCGAACTTCGCATCGAATTCTTCAGCACTGATCGGCGGCAGCGGATGATGCCGATTGTCTTCAAGACTTGAATCGTTGTTCATACCGTTGAATTTCGTCCGCGCGCGCTCGGCGGACTGAAATGATACGTACCACGGGAGGGCGATGAGTGACAATCGCCGTCCAGTGTTTTCCGAGAATTTTACCCGTGATCATGCTGCGCGGTTCTCCATGAAAATCCGCCGAAGCAGCAAGCGTTGCCCCAAACTAGAGAGCCTGCGCTTCGACAAAATCGATGCCATGTTTGATTTTATTGCTACCGCTTTTCTGCGGGTCGAACTCGAAGGTCATGCCCTGCAGTATCCTCCCGACCGAAATCTGTAAGGTTGGGGCGGATTC
>CALMVM010000192.1:0-1218 GCA_937873255.1 uncultured Verrucomicrobiota bacterium
CTATCCGATTTTACCATCCACTGATGTGACGCCTTGGCCTCACCCGCGCTCTTTCGCCCGGAGTCCGAAAAACGCCGCCGCGTAGCCAAGCAGCGTCCAGCCAAGCAGCTTGGCGACCGCGAACAGCCCCGGCCCCACGAAACGATAGAAGAATGGCGACCCGTCGGCATTCGTGCGCCGGATTTGCTTCGGCACGTCGGGGAAAAACGCCCCGGCGGGCTCTTTGATGGCCGGATTGAGCTGGAGTTCGAGGTTGTGGTACGCGGTCGAATAATGGCCCAGGATGTCCACCTCGCCGAGCCGCGCGTTCTCGGCGTCCTTGCGGATTTCGGAGGTCAGCCGCTGCCCCCAGAAGATACTCTCGTCCACCAGCGTTTGGGCAGCGTAGCTCGGAGCGACCCGCGCGGGTGCCCAGACCGCGTCCGTCATCTCGTGCGCCGGTACGACGAAGCCCGAAAACAAAATCTGCGGGATCAATACCAGCGGCACCACCATGACCGCCTGCATCGTCGTGCGGCAAAACGCCGAGATCGCAAACCCGATCCCGACTCCCGCCAGCGCCGTACACAACAGCGCGGCCACCTGCCATCCCAGGCTCCCGCGCAACAGTTCGCCGCCCCCCCGCACGACCCCGCACAGGCAGACGTAGAGAAATAAACTTTGCAGCCCCGTCACCGCGCCGAAGAACAAAAACTTGCTCAATAGGTACGCGTGCCTCCCTAATCCCACCATGTGTTCCCGCCGGTAAATCGGCAGTTCGCGCACGATTTCCTGCGCGGCGTTCGAGCAGCCGAACCACAGCGTCGAGAGATAAGCGAAAAACATCGCCAGCGACGTGGGCGTCGACGCGCTGATCTGCGGCTCCGACGCCACCCAACCCACCAGCAGCGCGATCAGGAGCGGCTGCGCGAAGAGAATCAGGAAATTTTTCCAGTCCGCCGCCAGGATCATCGCCTGCCGGTGCAGCAGCGTCAGCAGGTGCGACGCGTGCCGCACCCGGCCGGTCGGCGGACGCTCCACGGGGGTCGGTGCCGGCGGGGGCTTCGCGGTGAACCGCCCCCGCCATTTCGCCACCGCCTCGTCGTCGACGAGCAGGTCGTAAAGCTCGCCTAGTTCCGCCACGCCGAAATGCGTCTTCGCCTCCGCGCTGCCCCCGGCGAAGATGAGATGGCCGCTGGCCAGGATGAACACGCGGTCCGTCAGGTACACGTTCTCCAT
>CALMVM010000192.1:1228-8480 GCA_937873255.1 uncultured Verrucomicrobiota bacterium
GGAGTGCCATCATCTTGGATGCCGCCGGCGGAGCGAGCCCGCTCGGCGGTTCGTCGAGAAATAGCATCAGCGGCCCGCCCGACAGCTCGACGCAGACGCTCACGCGCTTGCGCTGGCCGCCGGAAAGCCGCGCAACGCGCGTGTGCGTGCGCTTGGACAGCCCGAGTTGCTCAATCGTCTGGACGATGAGCGCCTCGATCTCGGCCAGCGGCGTCCGGGCGGGCAGGCGCAGCTTCGCCGCGAAGCGCAACGCCTGCATGACGGTCAGCTCGGTGTGGACGATGTCGTCCTGCGGCACGTAGCCGAGCACCGAGCGCAGTTGGTCGTAGTGCGCATAGAAATCGACGCCGTCGAAGAGGATTTCGCCGCTCTGGCCGGGACGCAGGCCCGTCATCGTGTCGAGCAAGGAACTTTTGCCCGAGCCGGACGGCCCCAGGATCGCCGCGAACTGCCCGCGCGAAACGTCCAGCGAGATGTCGGCGAGGATCGTCAGGTCGCGCACGCTCTTGTTGACGTGGCGCGCGGTGATCTCGACGCCCGTCAGCCCCGTGGTGCGTTCCAGGCCGGTGCCGTCGAAACGAAAAAAGAACGGCCCGAGCTGGAGCTGGTCGCCGATGACGAGCCGGCGCGTCGCGAACCGCCGGCCGTTGACCAGCGTGCCGCCGCGCGATTGCAGGTCGCTGATCTGGAATCCCTCGGGCGTGCGTTCGATGCGGGCGTGTCGGCGGGAAACGCTCTGGTCGTCCAGGACGAGGTCGTTCTTGGGGTCGCGCCCGAGGGTGAGCGCGGCCGGCAACAGGATGCGCCGCATCGCCCGTCCGCGAAAGAGCGCGTGCGACACCTTGCTGGAGGAGGTTCCGTCGTTCGTCGATTCGAGCGGCGGCTGGCCGTCCGGCGGCGGCGCGCTTCCGCCGGAGGCGGCGGGATCGGCGGAGAGCGGCGGGGTCATGGGACACTGGATTTTAGAGGTCCGTGCGGGCCGCTTCAAGTTTTAATGCCCCCGCCCGCCCGGGGAAACCGTTTGCCGCGGAACGCACTTTGCCGTAGTGGATTGGCCCGATCGCCGCCGCCGTCTTTTCATGATCACCCGTCCCGCGATCCTGTGCCCGGGAGGGGCCGCCTGACCGATGGACGGCCAGCCGCCTCCCCTGCCGTGGTCGCCTCCCGCGAATCGTCCACCTCCCCTGGGTCAACGATGCTGCCTGGCAATCGGCTCGGTCGGCTGTGTGACGCTCGCGGTGTTGGCGGCGCTGCTGGTCGGCGCGCTCATTCTCCTGCTCAAGTGCGCTTGGGGACTGCGCCTTGACCAGTGGCTATAGACAAGGAGCGGTAAGGAAACCCTTTCCGTCCGGCCCGGTCTCATGTAAAAAATCTCACCGTAATTCCTTGCCGATGAACGACGACGACGCCAACCCGGCCATGCACGCGGAGACCGAGGCGTGGAGCCGGGCGGGCTCCATGCCGGTCGGTCCGTCCGCGCCGTCCCCGCCCCCGGACGCGGACCTCGCGGCGTTGAACCTGGAGCATTACACGGTCCTCAAACGCGAGGACGGCACCCCCTGGGAACTCGGCCGCGGGGCGATGGGCGTCACCTACAAGGCGTTCGACACGCGGCTGCGCTGCGCGGTGGCGTTGAAGGTCATCCACGCCGCGCTGCTGCAAAAACGCCCCGTCCTGCGCGAACGCTTCCTGCGCGAGGCGCGCATTGCCGCCAGCGTGCGCCATCCCAACGTCGCCAGCGTGTTCCATCTCGGCGAGGCCGCCGACGGGCATTGTTTCTACGCGATGGAGTTGATCGAGGGCGAGACCCTCGCGCAATGCGTCCGCCGCCGGGGTCCGCTGCCCGCGCCGATGGCGCTCGATATCGCCGTGCAGATCACCCACGCGCTGGTCGCGGCCGGTCAGGCCGACATGATCCACCGCGACCTGAAGCCGGCCAACGTCATGCTCACCACGGGTTCGTCGTTCCCCGAACGGCCCGGCTCGTCGTTGACCGGCAGCGATCCCGGCTCGGGCGGCGGCGGGGTGCTCGTAAAGGTCATCGACTTCGGGCTGGCGCGCACGGTCAAAGCCGGGCCGGACTCCGAACCGCTCACCGTCGCGGGCGGGTTCGTCGGCACCCCGCAATACGCCAGCCCCGAGCAACTCGCCGGTGACGAGGCTCCGCTCGACATCCGTTCGGACATCTTCAGCCTGGGCTCGACGCTGTGGTTTTTGCTCACGGGGGATCATCCGTTCCCGGGCAAGTCGCTGGAGGAAATCCTGCGCCAGCAACTGCGTCCGCCCGACCCGGCGCGCCTGCGGGCCGCCGGCGTGCCCGAACCCGTCGCGGCATTGCTGCGTTCCATGCTCGCGGCCGATCCCGCCGAACGCCCCCAGACGCCGCACGCGCTGCTCGAAGCCCTGCGGCTTTGCCGCGAGCAAATCCAGCCCACTTCCGCCTTCGCCGGCCAGACCGGGCAGCGGCCCGGTGCCCGCGCTTGGCCGAAGGTGGCCGGCTGGCTCGCCGCCGCGCTGGTCGCGCGCGCCGCCGTCGCCGGCCTGTGGGTCTGGAACGGACGCCCACGCCCGACGCCGCCCGCCGTCGCTCCGCTGCCGCCCGCGCCGGAGAAATCCATCGCCGTCCTGCCCTTCGACAATCTCAGCGCCGACAAGGAAAACGCCTACTTTACCGACGGGGTGCAGGACGAGATCCTCACCGACCTCGCCAAGGTCGCCGACCTGAAGATTATCAGCCGCACCAGCGTCATGCAGTACAAGAGCGGCGCGCCACGCAACCTGCGCGAGATCGCCGCGCAACTCGGCGTCGCCAACATCGTCGAGGGCAGCGTGCAACGCTCGGGCAACAAAATCCGCGTCACCGCCCAGCTCATCGAAGCGCGCACGGACACGCACCTGTGGGCCGAGCATTTCGACCGCGACCTGTCGGACATCTTCGCCATCCAGAGCGAGATTGCCCAGGCCATCGCCGACCAGCTCCGCGCGCGCCTGTCGCCGCAGGAAAAAGCCGCCATCAACGCCGCGCCCACCTCCGACCTCGCCGCCTACGAGCTATATCTGCGCGCGCGGGTGCTCTACGCGGAATCCTCCGTCGCCTTCGTCCACGAGAAACTGCCGCAAGCCGCGCACCTGCTCGACTCCGCGCTGGAGCGCGACCCGAAGTTCCTGCTCGCGTGGTGCCTGCTCGCGCGAGCCCACGGCGACCGGTATTTCGGCGGCGACGACCACACGCCCGAGCGCCTCGACGCCGCCACCGCCGCCGTACAGGCCGCCGTCCGCCTCGCGCCCGACGCCGGCGAGACGCACCTCGCGCTGGCGGATTATTATTACCACGGCTTCCGCGACTACGCCCGCGCCCGCTCCGAACTCGACCTCGCCCGCCGCACCCTGCCCAACAACGAGGAGGTCTACGAGTACGCCGCCTACATCGACCGGCGGCAATCCCGCTGGGACGACGCGTTGCGCAACTTCGGCCGCGCGCTGGAACTGGACCCGCGCAATTTTTCCACCCTCCAGCAGATGGCGCTGCTCTCCCAACTCCTGCACCGTTACGACGACGTGGACCGCGATTACGAGCGCGCGCTGGCCATCGTGCCGGACGATCCCGGGGCGCGCATCTATCGTTCCTACGTGCCGCTCGATGCTCGCGCGGACGTTACCCTTTTCCAGAAGACACGCGCCGCGCTCGTGGCCGAAAACCCCCGCGTCGCCCCCGACGTGGACGACCCGCATTACGCCCTGTGCGAACGCACCCCCGAGGCCGCCGCCCGCACGCTCGCCAGTTATCCGAAGGACGGTTACGCCAACATGGGCGTCAACTACCCGCACGCCTACTGGGAGGGCCTGGTCGCGCGTTGGCAGGGCGATGCCCCGCGCGCGGAAGCCGCCTTCACCGCCGCGCGCGCCGAGGTGGAAAAAACGCTCGCCGGCAAGCCGGACTCCGCCCCCGCGCTCAGCGTCCTGGCGATGATCGACGCCGGCCTGGGCCGCAAGGAACAGGCGGTCGCCGAGGGCCGCCACGCCTGCGAGATGCTCCCTGTCAGCAAAGACGCGCTGGCCGGCGCGGCCGTGGCCGTGAATTTTGCGCAGACCCTCGCCTGGGTCGGCGAAAAGGCGGCGGCGGTCGATCAGATCGTCGCCGTCGAGCGCGAGCCCAACCTGCTGAGTTACGGACTGCTCAAGCTCCACCCGCGCTGGGATGACCTGCGCGGCGATCCGCGCTTCGATGCCGCCGTGGAGGCGGTCCACTCGCACTGCGGCTATTGACCGACCAAGCGGGAAGTCCTTACGCCGCCGTTTCGCTCAGGTGTCCGGCGGCTACCGACGGGCGTCGGGCTGCGGCTGAATGGAAAATGGCCTTTCGCGCGCCGGCCGCATCTCGGTCTCGCGCTTGCCCGCGCAACGCGTACACCAATGCTGCTTCGAGCGGTCGAGCCGCTCCCTCTGCCCGCAGCGGTCGCACACGAAAAGCTCGGTTTTCATTGCACAGGGGCGTTGGAATCGGGGATGACCGGCAGCGCCGAAGCCAGCGAGGCCAGGCCGAAATACTTCTTGACCCCTTCGCTGGACGCCGTTTCCACCATGCCCTTGCGCACGAGGTCTTGGAGCTTCTCGTACAGGCGCAGGCGCAGCATGTCCTCGCCGCCGTTGGCGAGTTTGCGCGCGCGCAGGTTCGTGTACACCAGGGTAAACAACGGCTTGAACTCGAACCGCGTTTTCCCGGAAAGCAGCACCGCCAGTTCCTCGGTCAAAACATCCGGTCCCCGACGTGAAAAAGTACCGGCATGTCTTGGAGTCATGCGCTACTTTCTCACGTTTCGGGCAGGATAGCGAGCATTGCCTTCCACGGGTGGGTCCGGCTGGAATGCGTAAAAGTTTCGGTTGCTTTCCCCCGCTGATAGGCGACTATGTGGTCGCTCAGACAAGCAAGAGCACGTTAAAAGACCGATGGTGGTTTTGTTCAAAGAAGGGTAAGGCCTCAGGGACAGATCGAAATCCGGATTCGCCGGAAACACAGTCCTGCAAGCGCCCTCTCTGGTTTCTGCCAGCAATCCGAAAGAACAAACCCATATGTCAGCCAAACTCTACGTCGGCAATCTCTCCTTCAACACCACCGAAAACGATCTCCAAGATCTTTTCGCCACGGTTGGCCCCGTTCAGGAGACCCTCATCATGCAGGATCGCATGACCATGAAATCGCGCGGCTTCGGCTTCGTGACCATGGTCGAAAACGCCGATGCGCAAAAAGCCATCGAGCAATTCCACGGCAAGCAGATCGACGGCCGTGCGCTCACCGTCAACGAAGCCCGCCCGCGTGAGGAACGCAGTGGTGGCGGCGGCGGCGGCGGCAGCTACTCCGGCAGCAAAGGCGGCAGCGGCGGCGGCGGTTACGGCGGCGGTGGCCGCAGTGATCGTGGCGGCAGCGGCGGCGGTGGCCGTCGGTACTAAGATCGCCCGTCAGCTTTCCCTTTAGTATTCATCATCGACGCCCTGTTGCTTAATGGTTAAGCGGCAGGGCGTTCTTGTCTCTCCAATGGCCATCCAGAATCGAACCTCCGAAAAACCCATCGAAATCGAGGGGCGCATCGTCGATGTGCTCCCGGGCACCATGTTCCGCGTGGAGCTGCCTAACAGTCATCTCGTGCTCGCCCACATCTCGGGCAAGATGCGCAAACGCTTCATCCGCCTGACGGCCGGCGACCGCGTCAAGATGCAGATGTCGCCCTACGACATGGACAAGGCGCGCATCGTCTACCGCATCGGGTAAGGCGGACGCCGTTCCTTGCCGAAACGGGCGGCCTGGGGCAATATTCAGCGGTGAAAAGCCAACAGCCATCGACGGGCCGGGCCGGTCTCCACCTGCTCGGGCGCAGCGAGGCGCGCTATCCTTCCAAACCGGATGTGAAGACGCTCGAAACGTTTGCGAACCGCTACGCCCGGCGCAACTACTGGATTCGCTTCGACTGCCCCGAATTCACGTCGATGTGCCCGGTCACGGGTCAGCCCGACTTCGCTAAAATCCGCATCGAATACGTCCCGGACGAACGTTGCGTCGAGACGAAGTCGCTCAAGTTTTATCTCGCGTCCTTCCGCAACACGCGTTCCTTCAACGAGGAGGTCGCCAACCGCATTCTCGACGACCTCATCAAGGCGTGCCAACCCCGCCGCGCCCGGGTGCACGGCGAGTTCGCGGCGCGCGGCGGTGTCAGCGTGACCGTCGATGCCGAGTATCCCGAGGAGACGACGGAACCCGTGCCGCCGCGTTTGAACGGCTCGACCCCTCATGAGCGGCGCAAACGGTGAGTCGGTCGTCCTGCTCAGCGGCGGGATGGACTCGGTGGCGGCGCTTTACGAAACGGTGCAACGCGGGCCGGTCGCGGCGACGCTGAGTTTCCACTACGGCTCGAAGCACAACGACCGCGAGATTCCGTTCGCGGCGTGGCATTCGCAGAAGCTCGGCGTGCCGCATTTGACGATCCCGCTGGATTTCATCGGGCGGCACTTCGCGTCCGACCTGCTGGCGGGCGGCGGCGAAGTGCCGAAGGGGCATTACGAGGAAGAGTCGATGAAAAAGACGGTGGTGCCCTTCCGCAACGGCATCATGCTCGCGGTGGCGGCGGGCTTCGCCGAGAGCAAGGGGGCAAGCGCGCTCGTGATCGCCGCGCACGCGGGCGACCACGCGATCTACCCGGACTGCCGGGAGGATTTCATGCGCGCGATGGGCGACGCGATGCGGCTGGGGACCTACGCGGGGATCGAACTCGTGCGGCCGTTCATCCACCTGACCAAGACGCAAATCGCCGCGCGCGGGGCGGAACTCGGCGTGGATTTTTCCAGGACGTGGTCATGCTACGTCGGCGGCGAGACCCATTGCGGTGAGTGCGGGACGTGCGTGGAAAGGCGCGAGGCGTTCCAACTCGCGGGCCTCAACGATCCGACCGAGTACGCGAGCACAGGTCCCCTGCCCGCGCGTCCGGTGGCAACGGCCAATTGAAAGGCTCGCCGTGCTGATCTCGGAGATATTTTATTCGGTGCAAGGCGAGGGCGAACTCGTCGGCGTGCCGTCGGTGTTCGTGCGGACCTCGGGTTGCAACCTGCGCTGTGCGTGGTGCGATACGCCCTACGCCTCGTGGCATCCCGAGGGCGAACAGATGTCCGTCGAGGAAATCGTCGCGCGCGTGCGGGCGGTCCCCGCGCGGCCCGTAGGGCGCCCGGGCGGCGCACCCCGCGTTGCGCGCGGCCTCCCCGGGCG
>CALMVM010000192.1:8490-13968 GCA_937873255.1 uncultured Verrucomicrobiota bacterium
ATCCACGGTCTAGCCGCCCAGTTCCACGCGCACGGCAAGCACATCACCATCGAAACCGCCGGCACCTTGCCGCCCGACGGCATCGCGTGCGACCTGGCTTCCATCAGCCCGAAATTGAGGAATTCCACGCCCGAGCCGGGCACGATCTCCGACGAATGGATCGCGCGCCACGAACGCACGCGCTTCCAACCGGAGGTCATTTGCCAATGGATCGCGCAGCACGATTTTCAGCTCAAGTTCGTCGTCGAGAACTTGGCCGACCTGGAGGAAATCCGCGCGCTGTTGGCCGCGTTGGGCAAGGACGTGCCGCCATGGAAAGTGCTCCTCATGCCACAGGGCACCGACATGGCCGCGCTGAATGGCCGCGAAGACTTCCTTCTGGAAGCGTGCAAGACGCACGGCTACCGTTACTGCCACCGGTTGCACATCCAGCTTTTCGGCCACACGAAGGGAACCTAGGCCGCCATCCATGCCCTACCGCATCTGCAAGAGCTTCGAGGTCGAGAACGGCCACATGCTTTCCAAACATCCCGACAAGTGCCGTTTCCCGCACGGGCACACGCGCCGAGTCGAACTCGTGCTCGAAGCCGGCACGCTCGACGCCAACGACATGGTCTGCGATTTCAAGGCGGTGAAGACGATGGTCGGCGAATACCTCGACCGTTTCGACCACGCGATGTGCATGAACGTGGCCGACCCCATGTACGCCGAGATGAAGAACCGCTACGGAGAACAGATCATCGGCTTCGACGGGACCGACCCGACGACGGAGGTGATCGCCAAAGTGGTGTACGATCATCTGCAAGCCCAACTCGCCGCCGGTCGCGCGCCGGGCAAGTACCCTGTGCAAAACGGCGTACGCGTCGTCCGGGTGCGCGTGTGGGAAACGAGTTCGTCCTGGGCAGAATACGGCGCGGAGTGAGGACGCCGGAGGCGTTCCAGCCAACGCACGCTGTTTCGGTGATGAGAGCCAACTGCCCATTAATGGGTCAGCCTCCCTCTTTGCCTGTCATCCTGAGGCGAGTGCAGCGAGCCGAAGGACCTCGCCGCAAGGTACAAGTGTGCTGACCGCAGCTAACTGGCCGAAGAGAACAACCGGCCGGTCAGACCGCAAGCGTAAGGCGGGCGAGTACCACACAGCGAGGTCCATAGGCGAGTTGGACGCGCCGCAAGGTGTCAGACAAAAAAAACACGCCCTGCGTGCGTCGACCAGCACGGCTCAACCCTCATGAGAAGCAGTGCTCCTCACTTCGTCGTCATCAACCGCACCCCATCCCACGACTCCGCCGGCGCTTGCTCGACTAACTCCCGGCAACGCGTCAGGTACAGCGCCGCCAACCGATCCTCGGGGTCCGTTTGCAGGCAACCCTCGAAACCCCGCGCGGCCCCGGCAAAATCCTTTCGCCGGTAAAGCAAAATCGCATCTTCGTAATCGGCCAGTGCTTCCTCCCGCTGCTCCGGCACCGCCTCCGCCAGCGGCGCGAGCACGGTCATCACCTCGGTCGGCCGCGTTTTGCCCTTGACCTGCACGCGGTCCACGGTGCGCAAGCGGAACGTCTCGCTGACCTTCGCCGCGACACTCTCGCCGATCAGCAAATCCAACCCGTAATCCTTGGTCAGCCCTTCGAGGCGCGAGGCGGTGTTGACGGCGTCGCCCATGACGGTGATTTCCATCTTGCTGTTCTCGCTGCCCAGTCCGCCGACGATCACCTCGCCGAAATTTACCCCGATGCCGATGGCCATGTTCAGCTTGCCCTCGGCCGACCAACGGGCGTTGAGCGCGGCCAGGCGCTGGCGCATCTCCAACGCGGCGGCGACGGCCTGGCATGCGTCCGCCACGTCGCCTTCGGTGTGCATGCTGCCCCACACGGCCATGACCGCGTCACCGATGAATTTGTCGAGCGTGCCCCGGTGCTTGAAAACGATGTCCACCATCTCGCCCAGGTATTCGTTGAGTTGCGCGATGAACGCGGCCGGGTCCTCGGCCTTCTCGGAGAGCGTCGTGAACCCGCGCACGTCGGAAAACAACACGGTCACGCACCGCCGCTGGCCGCGCACGATCTGGGAGTAGCGTTCGCGGTCGCCGAGCAATTCACGCACGATGTCCTTGGACACGAGCCGGTCGAGCACGTCGCGCACGCGGGCTTTTTCAATGCGCTCGACGGCGTATTCACCGATCAACCCGCCGATGCCGCCCGTGTTGAAAACGAGCAGCGGCGTGAACGCCAGCGGCATCAGCCCGTGGCGATTGTAGAGCCATTGCAGCACGAATACGAACGCCGCGCTGCCTCCCGCAAATACCGCCAACCGGCCGAGCGGTGCGCGCACCACCAACCCGACGAGCCACGCCAGCAGACCCGCCCCCGCGATCTGCGCGAGATCGACGTAAATACTGGTCAACGTCAGGTAATCACGATTCATCGCCGCCGCCAGCGCCTGGAGCTGCAGCGTCGGCCCCGGAATGTCGCCGAAAGGGGTCGCCTGCACGTCGTGGAGAATCGCGGACGCCGCGCCGATGATGACGATTTTGTCCTTGAAGAACGCGCCGTCGCCGTAGTTCTGTTTCCACAGAGGATCGGAAAAAATTTCCCAGAGCGGTCGCGCCGGGTAATTGACGCCGTGCCCGAGGTCGCTGTAGCGGAAGAGCCGTGGATCGGTCCCCGCCGGGATGAAATCGGACCAGCCGAGTTGGCGGAGGGCGTGCGTGACCTCTGACTCGTAGGTGGGTTCGCCGGCTCGCGGAAGGCGGTCGTTGTACGCGGATTGCGTCGTGCGGAAGAGGTGTGTGCGGATCGCGCCGTCGATGTCGCCGATGTAGTTGACGTAACCCACGCGAGGGTCGTTGGCTGGTGCGTCGATGAGCGTCGAGGCCGGTCCCTCCCACGTATCGTCGTGGAAACCCGTCTGCGTACCGTCGGTGCCGACCACCTCCGTGTGCACGAAACTGGCACCGATCACCACGCGCGAGCGGTGGCGGTCGAGTGCGGCACGGAGAGCCTCGTCACCCGTAGTAGGGTTGGGAAAAACCATGTCGAAGATCACCAACCGCGCGCCGGCGTTCGCGAGGCGGTCGAGGATCATTGCCTGGATCTCGCGCGACCAGTACGCGTAGCCTTTGCTCTGGCTGATCAGCGTCAGCGCGCGCGATGCCTCGATCTCCTCGGGCCAGAGACCGTCGAGCTTCATCGTCGCGTCATCGACTCCCAGAAATACCAGGTCAGGCCGCAACCCGGCGGCCCGGCCGTGCTTGCGCAGGTAATTGCCGGCCGTCATCTCACCTCGCCGCAGGAGAAATTCCCATGGGTGCCGCGAGGCGACCTCATGCCAGAACAGCCAGCCGAACAGCAGCGTCGGCACGGCGGCAGCCAGCGCGAGACCGGCCGGGCGATGGACCCGCCCACGCAGCCAGCGGAGCAGGTAAGCGAACTTGGCGGCGCGTATCTTTCCGCGAAAAGGACTCTGCGCCAAGCAGAAAAGACGCCGGCCCGTCCGCCTCCGCGCTTGACAGCTTTGCGCCCTTTTGACAAAACGCCCTCGTCTTGTCCCCTCGCATCCTCTTCTGCTCAACGTTGTTGGCGTTGCTGCTGGCATTGCCGGCCACGCCGCTTCGCGCCCAAAACTTCTCGCCGCAAACCGCCGAAGGCCAGATCGAGCGTTCGCGCTTGCCCAACCCCGCCCTGCCGCTCGCGCCGGGTGCGTTGTCGTTGGGCCAGCCCCCCGAGGCCAGCGGAAACACGGAGGAACCCCGCGCCCCCGCCGCCGAGGGCGACAGTGACCTCGGCGTGCAGTCGCTCCTGCGCGCGCACGAACGCCCGAAGCCGTTCTCGCTTTTCGCCGACGGCGGGTTCGTGTACACGACCAACGTCGCGCTGACCAAGCACAACACCCAGAACGACTTCTTTTTTGTCGGCGAGGCCGGGGCTGCCTATGAGTGGACGATCTCGCCGGCCCTGAGTTTTTCGGTCGCCGGGCGCGAACAATATTTCGCCTACAACCGCTTCGACCAACTCGACTTCGGCGCGCTCAATCTCGCCGTGGGCGTCGCCTACACCGCGCACCAGTTCGACGACGTGGTCCTGAGCGCGCAACTCGGCTTCACCCGACTAACCCACGCTGGGGTTTTCGACAACGAATTTTACCGTAACGTCAGCCTGGCGTTGGGCGCGCAGAAGGTGTTCGCCCTGGGCCGCGCGCAACTCGTCAGCTTCGGCGGCGACATCGACCTGGGTCTCTCGCTGCCGCACGCGGCGGAGCGCGAGGAGTTCGGCGTGTCGGTGGGCTACGTGGCGCAGATCACGCGTCACCTGTCCTTGCAGACCGGCGCGCGGGCGGCGTATTTCCTTTACCCCGCGACGGGTCGGGAGGATTTCAACGGCTCGGGCAGCGCGGGATTGACGTACGCGTTCACCCCGTGGTGCAGCGTCGGCGCGACGGTTTCCGGCACGCTGGACCGTTCCAGCCGCGCGGTGTTCGACTACAACGTGCTCAACACCGGGGCCAGCGTGTTTTTCCGGCTGCGCTTTTAACAATCATCTTCCCTCCCTCCCGTGATGACCACTTCCTTTTCCCCGACGCCGCGCCGCCGCTGGTTCTCCGCCGCGTGGGCGATCCTGGCCCTCGGCGTGGCGAGCGCGGGCGTGCCCCGTGCTTCCGCTGACGGATTGAAGTCCGCGCAGGTCTCGCGCGTGTTCAACGACGTGCGCGTCCTGCCCGAAAACCAGGCTCCCCGACCCGCCGCCGTGTCGGACCAGATCAACGGCAAGGCCGCCGTGCAAACGGGCGCGGCGTCCCGGGCGGAGTTGACCTTTTCCGACCTGACCCTGACCCGGCTCGGGGCCAACTCGTATTTCTCCTTCGTCAACGGCACCCGCGACATGAACCTGAACAGCGGCACGATGCTGCTCCAGGTGCCCAAGGACGCCGGCGGGGCGACGATCCACACCGCCGCGGTGACGGCCGCGATCACGGGCACGACCTTGATGGTCGAGTACAACCCGAAGAATTATTCCAAGATCATCGTGCTCGAAGGCACCGTGCGCGTGTCGCTGACCGGCAAGCTGGGCGAGAGCATCCTGGTGCACGCGGGCGAGATGATCATCGTGCCGCCGACCGCCAGGCGGCTGCCCGACGCGGTCGTGGTGGACCTGAAGGTGCTCTACGCCACGAGCGGGTTGGTGAAGGACTTCCGTCCACTCGCTTCCACGGGTTTGATCGACAGGGAAATCGGCCGCCAGAAACGCCGGCTCGACGGCGGGGAGTTGCAGAACACGGAACTCTTCATCATCGGCCGGGGCACGGACGTGCAGGTGGGCAACCTCGCCTACGCCGGGCAGGACAACACGCGCATCACCGCCGGCCAGGGAGCCGACCGGCCGATCCGTCTGGAACGCCCCTCCGGCGAGACGGTCCCGCAGCCGACCCCGACTCCGACCTACCCGACACCGACGCCGACTCCCAATCCGACTCCGACCCCCACCC
>CALMVM010000193.1:0-11363 GCA_937873255.1 uncultured Verrucomicrobiota bacterium
GGACTTAACCCAACATCTCACGACACGAGCTGACGACAGCCATGCAGCACCTGTGCAAGTTGTGTATTGCTACACTCGCTGGCTTTCACCAACTTAGAAATGCATGTCAAGGCCAGGTAAGGTTCTTCGCGTTGCATCGAATTAAGCCACATACTCCACCGCTTGTGCGGGCCCCCGTCAATTTCTTTGAGTTTTAATCTTGCGATCGTACTCCCCAGGCGGCACGTTTAACGCGTTAGCTCCGGCTCGGAAGGGGTCGAATCCTCCCAAACCAAACGTGCACCGTTTACTGCCAGGACTACCGGGGTATCTAATCCCGTTTGCTCCCCTGGCCTTCGAGCATCAGCGTCAGTCATTGTCCAGTGAGCCGCCTTCGCCGCTGGTCTTCCTCACGATATCTACGCATTTCACTGCTACACCGTGAATTCCACTCACCTCTCCAATACTCTAGCCAAGCAGTATCGAATGCAGTTCTGAGGTTGAGCCCCAGGATTTCACATCCGACTTACCCGACCGCCTACGCTCCCTTTACGCCCAATGAATCCGAACAACGCTTGAGACCTCTGTATTACCGCGGCTGCTGGCACAGAGTTAGCCGTCTCTTCCTCTTCTGATACTATCAAGTCCCCGATAGTGACTCGGAAACACTTGTTCTCAAATGACAGGAGTTTACAATCCGAAGACCTTCATCCTCCACGCGGCGTCGCTCCGTCAGGGTTGCCCCCATTGCGAAAAATTCTCGACTGCTGCCACCCGTAGGTGTCTGGACCGTGTCTCAGTTCCAGTGTGGCTGGTCGTCCTCTGAGACCAGCTACCCGTCAATGCCTTGGTGAGCCGTTACCTCGCCAACTAGCTGATAGGCCGCGGGGTCATCAAGAAGCGCTAGTTTAACCCAGCTTTGACGTCGGAGAGATGTCGCTCCTAGTCACATGCGGTATTAATTCGCCTTTCGGCGAGCTATCCCCCACTTCTCGGCAGATTCCCCACGTGTTACGCACCCTTGCGCCACTGAACCCGGTATTGCTACCAAGTCCCGTTCGACTTGCATGTCTTATCCACGCCGCCAGCGTTCGTTCTGAGCCAGAATCAAACTCTCCGTAGAAAATTTGCGCCACCGTGTTAAAGCGGTGACAAATTCTGACCGATTCCTAATTTGCCGACCCACCCGCTATAGGTAGGGCCGGACTTTCGGTTCGATCATTCAATCTTGAAATTGAGTCAAAGAAACCGACGAATAACGCACAATTCAATCTTTGCCTTCTCCCACTCTCTGACTTCCGCTTTCGGAGATTCATCCACCGCGAGACGCGGCGTCGAACCATCAGAGCTATTTCTTTCAAAAAACGTTATCGACTTCTTCCGATGTGCCGAGCAGCGAAGCCGCCTGCATCCACATCAGCCGAACCGATCACCCGGATTTACCGGGCCGCTCAATCGAGCGAGGACCAACCTTACTGCTTCTGATTTCACCGTCAACCGGAAAGTTTGAACTTTCTTTCGACGATCACCGGTCTGATTTCAACCGGCGTCCCACCTTCGTGGCGGGCTCACATCTTCGCTCGATTCTCACCGTCGTCAAACAGAAACTTTCGTTTTTTTGACTCCCGCCGTTTCCGGCGGGCGGCTCGTTTCGAGCGGGACCGCACCTTACTTTCGCGCCCGGAAGCGTCAACAGGATTTTTTGAATTTTCCTGTCACGCACGCCCGTCTCCGCAGAGCTGGGTTTTCCGTGTGTGGCGCTCCGGTTTGGAGCGGACCGAAGACTAAAACAGAAGCAAAGAACGTCAACCGGAAAACTCGTTTTCGGTTGATGAGCGCCGCGGGGTTTTTCAGGCCCCTCAGCGCGTCGGGACGGTTAGATTAAACGAGGTCGCCGATCCGTCAACGCGTTCTGCGACGATTTTTTCATTTAATCCTTAAGTTTCTCGGGCGTAGGAAGATCGTGATGCTCCTGGAGCCATTCCGTGTGGAAACTGCCCGGTTTATCGATGCGCTCGTAGGTGTGTGCGCCGAAGAAGTCGCGCTGGGCCTGGAGGAGGTTCGCGGGGAGGCGTTCCTGACGGTAACTATCGAAGTACGCGAGGGATGCGCTGAACGCCGGCACGGCCACACCGAAATCGGTCGCCGTCTTCACGGCGGTGCGCCAGTTGGCCTGGTTCTTTTCCAGCGCGTCGGTGAAGTAGCCGTCGAGCGTGAGGTTGCCCAGGTTCGGATTGCGGTCGTACGCCTCCTTGATGCGCTGCAAAAACCGCGCGCGGATGATGCAGCCGCCGCGCCAGATCGTGGCCATGTCGCCGTAGTTCAGGTTCCACTTGTATTGCCGGCTGGCCGCGCCGAGCAGGTCCATCCCTTGCGCGTAGGAGATGATCTTCGAGGCGTACAAGGCGTCGCGCACGGCGTCGATGAATGCCTGCCGGTCGCCGCTAAAGGCGTGCTCGGCAGGCCCTTTGAGGATTTTGGACGCCGCCACGCGGGCGTCCTTTTGGGAGGAGGTCACGCGTGCTTCCACGGCGGCGTTGATCGTGGAAACGACCACGCCCAGATCGAGCGCACTGATGAGCGTCCATTTGCCGGTGCCCTTCTGGCCGGCCTTGTCGAGGATCTTGTCCACGAGGTAGCCCTCGCCGGTGCCGTCTTCGCCATCGTCCTTGTGCGTGAAAATGCGACTGGTGATCTCGATGAGGAAGCTGTCGAGGTCGCCGGTGTTCCATTGGTCGAAAACCCGGTGGAGTTCCTCGGGCTGCATGCCGAGCACGCGCGTGAGGATCGCGTACGCCTCGCAGATGAGCTGCATGTCGCCGTACTCAATGCCGTTGTGGACCATCTTCACGTAATGGCCCGCACCGTCCGGCCCCATGTAGCGGCAGCACGGTTCGCCGTCCACGTGCGCGGAGATTTTCGTGAAGATCGGCTCGATGATCTTCCATGCGTCCTCCGGGCCGCCGGGCATGATCGACGGGCCTTTCAGCGCGCCCTCCTCGCCGCCGGAGACGCCCGTGCCGAGGAAATGGATGTTCTTCGAGGCCAAGTCCTTGCATCGACGTTGCGTGTCGGTGAAAAGCGAGTTGCCGCCGTCGATGATGAGGTCGCCCGGTTCGAGAAGCGGCACGAGTTGGTCGATCACCGCGTCCACCGCCGCGCCGGCCTTTACCATGATCATCGCCTTGCGCGGGCGCTTGAGCGCGCCGACGAATTCCTCCATCGTTTTCGTCGCCGTGATGTGCTTGTCCTTGGCGCGGCCAGCGGCGAATTTTTCGGTCACCGCCGTCGTGCGGTTGAACACCGCGACCGAGAAGCCTTTGCTCTCCATGTTGAGAACCAGATTTTCGCCCATCACCGCCAAACCGATGAGGCCGATGTCGCAGGAGTCCGTTGCAGTTGCCATATTTAGAAGGAATGTGTCTTGCGTTTACGTTGCGCCGATTACCCTAGCAGTCCCGCCGCGACGGCAAACAAGTTTTTATGTCCCCTCCCCTCCGTGAAGTCGTCCTCTCGCGCGCGGCATTGACGCGACCCGAACCGCGCTTCGACGCGGCGGCGGGCGGCGTGGTGGAATTTTACGGCGTGGTGCGCGGACAGGAGGGGCCGGAAGCGATCAGCGGGATCGATTACGAGGCGCACATGGAGATGGCGCGCCACCAGTTTGACCTGCTCGTGAAGGAAACCTGCGAGCGTTTTCCGGTTCACGGACTGACCGTGCATCACCGGGTCGGGTTCGTGGCGGTGGGGGAGCCGTCGCTGTTTTTGCGCGTGAGCGCGGCGCATCGCGGGCCGGCGTTCGCGGCGGCGGAGTGGTTCGTTGACGAGATGAAGCAGCGCGTCCCGATCTGGAAACACCCCGTTTCGCAAACCACCGGGGCGGAGGTGGAAAGCGTCGGCGCGGCGATGATCCCGAACCTATGAATCTGCCCAACAGACTCACGGTCGGACGGCTGTTTTTGACGATCCTCTTCGTGGTGGCCGTCAGCGTGAAATTCCCCTACCACTTCGCGGTCGCGCTGGTGCTTTTCGGACTGGCGGCGTTTACCGACTACGTGGACGGCGAGCTTGCCCGGCGGTGGGCGATGATCACGGATTTTGGCAAGCTCATGGACCCGCTGGTGGATAAGATCATGACGGCGGCGGCGTTCGTGTGCCTGGTGCCGTTGGGGGCGATCCCGGCGTGGGCGGCGATCATCGTCATCATCCGCGAGTATCTGATCACGGGGCTGCGACTGCTGGCGATTTCCAAGGGCCGCGTGCTCGCAGCCGATCGCATCGGCAAGCACAAGACCTCGTGGCAGATCATCACCGTGGTGTTTTTCCTGGTGTTGTTCGCC
Source organism: uncultured Verrucomicrobiota bacterium (assembly GCA_937873255.1). GTDB lineage: Bacteria > Verrucomicrobiota > Verrucomicrobiia > Chthoniobacterales > SZAS-18 > CAHJWO01. The sequence goes on from CALMVM010000193.1 coordinate 4,320, forward strand.
TACCGGGAATGGCAGGAACTGCACGGTGGAACGGTCGGCGTGTGGTGGGGCGAACTGACGTCCTACGGCGGCTGGGCGGTCATCGTCATCGCCGTGGGGTTAACGTTGTATTCGGGCGTCGATTACCTCTGGCGGCACCGCGCGATGTTGGAGACGGAATGACCCAGCGGTGAGTCTTCAACAGGTGATTGGACGCTTCGCCCTCTACCAGTGGTCATCCTCATTGCCAGTAGTTTCGGCGCTCTCGGAGCTTGTTTCATCGGTGCGGCGATCCTCCTGCTCGCCTTTATCGTCGGCGTGGTGGCTGCCTTCCTCCGTTTTCGCTGGCTTTCTTTCGTCTCGTTTCTGGCATGCTTGGCAACGGCGGCGTATCTGTTCAGCGAAGATCGACACTGGCTCGCGGCGCTTGAGCACTATCCCAAGCCGAGTGTGTACGCCGACGAGGCACAGCAGGCTCGCTCCGACCTGCGGTCCATGGAGTACTTTTCGATCGGGATTGGTCTTTTCCTGTTGGCTGGCGTGTTGATGCCTCGTCGTCGTCCCTTGACCCAAAACCCTCCCGCTTAAAAGACCTATCGCCCGAGGTACGCGGCGCGCACTTGCGGGTTCTGCTTCAGCGCGGCCGACGTGTCCTGGAGGATGATCTCGCCCGTCTCCAACACATAGCCGCGACTCGACACCTCCAGCGCGAGGTTGGCGTTTTGCTCGACGAGCAAGACGGTCATGCCAAGCTGTTTGTTGATCTCGACGATCTTCTGGAAAATCGTCTTCACGAGGATCGGCGCGATGCCGAGCGAGGGCTCGTCGAGCATCAGACACTTCGGCGCGCCGGTCAGCGCGCGGCCGATGGCGAGCATCTGCTGTTCGCCGCCGGAAAGCGTGCCGGCGGATTGTTTTTCGCGTTCCTTCAGGCGCGGGAAAATGCTGAAAACGTAGTCGAGGTCCTTGTTCCAACGCGCCCGGTCGCGCAGGCGGTACGCACCCATTTTGAGGTTTTCCAGCACCGTCAGGTTGGCGAACACCATCCGACCCTCGGGCACGTGCGAGATCCCCCGTCCGACGATCTGATGCGCCGGCAGATGGGTGATGTCCTCGCCATTGTAGCGGATCGTCCCCGAGGACGGTCGCGCCAGCCCGGAAATCGCGCGCAACGTCGTCGATTTGCCCGCGCCGTTGGCTCCGATCAGCGTGACGATGCTCCCCTCCTCCACCCGCAGAGAAACGCCGTGCAGCGCCGTGATCGATCCGTAGCGGACCTCGACGTTTTCCAGTTCAAGCATCGGTCTCCGCCTCCGCCGGTTCCTCGCCCAGATATGCCTCGATGACCTTCGGATTGCGCGTGATCGCCTCCGGGTCGCCCTCGGCGATCTTCGTGCCGTGGTCGAGCACGTAGATGCGTTCGCAGACGCCCATCACCAGCTTCATGTCGTGTTCGACGAGCAGCACGGCGATGTCGAACTTATCCTTGATGAAACGGATCAGCTTCGTGAGCCCCTCCTTTTCGATGGGGTTCATGCCGGCGGCGGGTTCGTCGAGCAGCAGGAGCTTCGGCCGGGTCGCCAGCGCGCGCACGATTTCCAGCCGCCGTTGGTCGCCGTAGGAAAGGCTCTTGCACGGGACATCGCGGAAGCGCCCGAGGTCGAAAATATCGAGCAATTCCATGACCTGCGCGTCGATCTCGCGTTCCTCCTTGTAGAACGCCGGCAGGCGCAGCAGCGCGTGGACGAACGTGTGCTTGCAGCGCAGGTTGAACGCCGCCCGCACGTTGTCGAAGACTGACAGCGAGGCAAATAGCCGGATGTTCTGGAAGGTGCGCGCGATGCCCTTGTGCGCGATGCGGTGCGGACGTAGGCCGGCGATACGCTCCCCGGCGAAGGTGATGCTGCCGGTCGTCGGTTTGTAGACGCCGGTGACGATGTTGAACACGGTCGTCTTGCCCGCGCCGTTGGGGCCGATCAGGCCGACGAGATCGTGCGCGCCGATGCGCATGTCGAGTTCGGAAACCGCCGTCAGCCCGCCGAACCGCACGGTGCAGCGTTGCAGGTCGAGGAGCGCGGATTGGCCGTTGGCTTCCATGGAAAAAGGGTCAGGCTTTCTTCGGCAGTTGGCGCGCCGGCCCGCCGCCGAACGCGCGGATCCCACCGAAAAGGCCCTGCGGACGCAAGAGCATCAGCGCGATGAGGACGAGCGCGTAGATGATCGTGCGGTTGTCGGCGATGCGTCGCAGCCAGTCGGGCAGCCATTCGTACTTGGCGACGAACCGCAGGTACTCGCCGAGCGTCGTCAACAGCACGGCGGCGAACGCCACACCGGCGGTGTTGCCCATGCCACCGAGGATCACCATGACGACGATCTCGATGGATTTCTGGAAGTCGAACCCGGCGGGGTTGATGTAGGTCGTTTCGTGCGCGAATAACCCGCCCGCCAGCCCCGCGAAAAACGACCCCGTGACGAACGCCACGACCTTGCGCCGCGTGGTGTCAATGCCCATGGCTTCGGCGGCGACCTCGTCGTCGCGCACGGTCAGGAACCCGCGCCCGTACGTCGAGTCGATCAGGCTGACGACAATGTAAATCGTCAGCGCCGCCAGCGCGTAGGCCCAGAACAACGTCGTGTAACTCGGGACCCCGCTGTAGCCGCTCGCGCCGTTGACCGCGTCGGTGTTCTGGATCACGACGCGGATGATCTCGCCGAAGCCGAGAGTCACGATGGCGAGATAATCCCCGCGCAATCGCAGCGACGGCACGCCGACGAGCAATCCGGCCAACGCCGCCGCCAGCCCCCCGGCGATGAGCACGCCGACGAACACCACGACAATCGCAAATTCACCCCCGCCCAGCGCGTGCAGCACGCCCGCGCTTTTATCCTTGGAAAGGTACGCCGACACGTACGCGCCGATGGCCATGAATCCGGCGTGCCCGAGCGAGAACTGCCCGGTGTAGCCGTTGATGAGGTTCAGACTGACGGCCAGGATGATGTTGATGGCAATGAAAATGAGAACCTGGAGGTAATACCCGTTGATCGAGCCGGAAAAACGCGAGAGCACCGCGCTCAGGACGACCGCGGCGAGCAGCCAGAGTTTCTTGGAACGGAGGTAGGCGTTCACGGCGGGGACGTCAGACTTTTTCCACCTGCGATTTGCCCAGCAGGCCGGCGGGGCGCACGAGCAGGATCACGATCAGCACGGCGAAGGCGATGGCGTCGGTGTAATTCGAGAAACGCGAGCCTTTGACGAAGGACTCGATGATGCCGATGAGCAGCCCGCCGACGGCCGCGCCGGGGATGTTGCCGATGCCGCCGAGCACCGCCGCCACGAACGCCTTGACGCCAGGCTGCACGCCCATCAGCGGATCGATGCTGGGATTGGAGATCGACCACAGGATGCCCGCCGCGCCGGCCAGCGCCGAGCCGAGTCCGAAGGTGAAGGTGATGACGGTGTCGAGGTTCACGCCCATGAGGGTCGCGGCGGTCGGGTTGTTGGACAATGCGCGCATCGCCAGGCCGAGCCGCGTGAACTTGACGATGAAGGTCAGTCCGAGGAGCAGCGCCACCGTCGCCGCCACGGCGATGACATCGCTATAGAGGATCGTCAGCTTGCCGGTGTGTTCGAGCGCGCCGTTGGTGATGAGATCGGGAAACGACCTCGGAGCCGCGCCGAAGAGGTACTGGCCGCCGTATTCCAGCAGCAGCGACACGCCGATGGCCGTAATGAGCACGGTCAGCTTCGGCCGGCTGCGCAACGGGCGGTAGGCGAGCTTTTCGATGATGATTCCCAATAGCGCGCACGCCGCCATCGAGAGCAACATCACGACGCACACGCCGGCCACGAGCCGCCACGTGCCCGCATCCGCGTTGATGGCATAAACCAGGTTCCCCTCGTCGTCCTTCGTCATCGTGCCCGCGCCGAGCATCGGCATGATCTTCGGCGTCAGCCAATAGCCCGCGAACGCCCCGATCATGAACACATCGCCGTGCGCGAAATTGATGAAGCGCAGCACGCCGTACACCATCGTGTACCCGAGGGCGATCAGCGCATAGAACGCGCCGATGGAGATCCCGTTGATGAGCTGCTGAAGGAAATACGTCCAGTCCATGCGTGCCTTTGAAAATCCCTGACGCGGCCGGGCCAGCCAGCCTCCGAACGGACCGTTACGGCGCGACCGAGGCGACGAACTTGTTGTCCTTACCCTGCACCTGGAGCACGACGGCGGACTTGGTGGCGTTGCGGTTGGCGTCGATGGTGATCTTGCCGGTCACGGCGTCGTAATCTTTCACCGCCGCGAGGGCGTCGCGCACCTTGTTGCCGTCGGTGGAGCCGGCCTTCTTGATGGCGTCGGCGAGGATCATCATCGCGTCGTAACCGAGCGGGGCCATGCCGTCAGGCAGCGCGTGGAACTTCGCCTGGTAGTTTTTGACGAAGGTTTGCACCTTCGGGTTCTGGTCGGCGGGCGAGAAGTGCGTGGAAAAGTAACAGCCGTCGAGCGCGCTGCCCGCGATCTCGGCCAGCTTCGGGCTGTCCCAACCGTCGCCGCCGAGCATTGGCACCTTCAGGCCGAGGATCTTCGCCTGTTTGCCGATCAGGCCCGCCTCCGTGTAATAGCCGGGGATGAAAATCGCGTCGGGGCCGGCGGCCTTGATCGCGGTCAGTTGCGCGCGGAAATCCTTGTCCTTGCCGCCGCCGCTGTACGAACGCTCGATGACGATCTCGCCGCCGTGGCTCTTGACGTACTCGGTGAAATACTGCGCGAGACCCTTCGAATAGTCGCTCGTCACGTCCGAGAGGATGGCGACCTTCTTGGCGTGCAGCGTGTCGAGCGCGAACTTCGCCATCACCGTCCCCTGGAACGGATCGATGAAGCACACGCGGAAGATGTAGTCGCCGCTCTGTGTGACGGTCGGGTTGGTCGAGCCGGGCGAGACCATCGGAATCTTCGCCGCCTGGCAGATGGGCGCGGCCTCCAGCGAACGCGAACTGGCGATCTCGCCGATGACGGCGCTCACCTTGTCGCTCTGGATGAGTTTGTTGACCGCCGTGGACGGCTGGCCGGGCTTGGACTGGTCGTCCTCGACGATGAGCTTGATCTTGCGGCCGAGCACGCCGCCGGCCTTGTTGATCTCCTCGGCGGCGAGTTGGACGCCGTTGTCCGAATTGACGCCGAAGGTCGCCTCGCTGCCCGTCAGCGACGCGTATTCGCCGACGAGGATGTCCTGGGCCGACGCGCGCGGCGTCGCGGCAAGCAGGCTGAAGGCGGCGGCGGCGCAGGGAACCAGGGAGGAAAAGAACGGTTTCGGGTTCGGCATGGGGGTTTTCTACGGGGTCCGTTGGCGGAATGCAACCGCAGAGACGCCCCGGGCGATAAATCGGTGGCGGGCGGGGAGGCGTTCGGCCATTCTGGCGGCAGGTATGATGAGAACATTCGGAGCTTTCCACGCGGCCGGGGACGGGGCGTTCTTTTACGGCGAGGTTTTGGACGCGGGCGGCGCGGAGCCGACCGTGCAACACCTGGCGCGACCGTACTGGCTCGGACATGAACGCACCAGCATCACACCAGTGCCGCTGGCGGGTTTGACGGTCGCCGTGCCCGTCGCGCCGTCGAAGATTATCGCTGTCGGCCGCAATTACCACGCGCACGCCGCCGAGCGCGGGGCGGTCGCTCCGACCAGCCCGATGACGTGGTTGATGGCCCCGAGTTCGCTGCTGGCACACGGGGGATTCGTCGAACTGCCCTACCCCGACCACCAAGTCGATTTCGAGGCGGAGTTGGGCATCGTCATCGGCCGCCCGGCCAAGAACGTTTCGCCCGAAAATGCGGCCGACCACGTCTTCGGCTACACGACGTGCCAGGACATCAGCGACCGCGACATCCAGGACGCCGAGAAACAATTCGCCCGCGCGAAGGGCTTCGACACGTTCACGCCGGTCGGGCCATTCGTATACACGGGCGTCGCGCCGGAGGACCTCGCCGTCACCTGCCGCCAGAACGGCGAACTCCGTCAGGACGGCCGCACCTCCGAGATGATCTTCGGCGTGCGCGAGATCGTGTCGTTTTGCAGCCGGGGCACGACGCTCCTGCCCGGCGACCTGATCCTCACCGGTACGCCGGCGGGCGTCGGTCCGATCCGGGACGGCGACGTGCTCGAAACACGCATCGGCCCCTTCGCGCCGCTGGTGGTCCACGTGCGAAACGCCGCTGCTTAGAGCCTTGTAGATCGGCGGCGAAACGGGCATCTTGACCCCATGGTGATCAACGACGTGGAGATCGACATGGACGAGCGCGTCTGGCAGCAGCTTCTGGCGCTGCCGTATTCCATCGGACTGGACGACGAGGGACACCTCGTGATGACGCCGATGCAAGAACCGGGGCTGACCTTCGAGCAACTGGCCGACACCCACCCCATCCTGCCCAATGATCTCTCCTGGAAGATTGAAACCAATGCCCGCAACCAGATTATTATGAGCCCTCCGCCCGGAGACGACCACAACGATTTTGGGATGGAAATCGCTTGGCTGCTGCGACGCCTCCTGCCGGGCGGACGGTCTTCGATCAACTCGGGGGTGCGGACCAGCAACGGGACAAAGATTCCCGACGTGCTCTGGATGTCGTCCGAGCGCCGCCGCCGCTGCCGTGGCAAGATCAGTTACCCGGAAGCCTCGGAAATCTGCGTGGAGGTGCTCTCACCCAGCAACAGCCGCCGGGAAATGGAAGAAAAAAAACGCCTTTACCTAGAGGCGGGTGCGCAGGAGGTCTGGTATTGCGAGCGCGACGGCACGATGAAATTCTTCGACGCCGACGGTGCGCTGACAAGCTCGCGCCTCTGCCCCACTTTCCCCGCCCGGATTATCGTTCTCGACTGACCCACCGGGTCAGGCCGGAAGGGTGCGTTGATCCTCGCCCTCTGCCATTCCGCCTTCCGCATTTCCCTCCATGGCCCGCACCTACAAGCTCAACAAGCCCAACGTCGTCACCAACCACGCCGGCCGGCAGATCGACTACGCCGCCGAACTCAACGAGCAACAGTGCGCCGCCGTCACCGCCGAGCCTG
>CALMVM010000193.1:11373-16603 GCA_937873255.1 uncultured Verrucomicrobiota bacterium
CTTCGCCAAGGGCGCCAGGGAGGAAGGCTTCAAGCTCGTCATCGCCGGGGCGGGTTCGGGCAAGACACGCACCTTGACCTATCGCGTCGCCTACCTGCTGGAAAACGGCGTCGAGCCGCAGAATATCCTCCTGCTCACCTTCACCAACAAGGCCGCCCGCGAGATGCTGGAGCGCGTTTCCAACCTCCTGCCGAACAGCACCGACGGCCTCTGGGGCGGGACGTTCCATTCCATCGGCAACAAAATCCTGCGCCGACACGCCGAGGTGCTCGGTTGGCGGCGGGGATTTTCCATCATGGACCGCGAGGATCAGGAAGACCTCATGAAGACGGTCATCGCCGCCGCCGGCATCGACCCGAAGGAGAAACGGTTCCCCAAGGCCGAGGTCGTCGCCGACATTTTTTCGATGGCGGTCAACACGAACCGCGCCGTCAGCCACATCGTCGATACGAAGTATCCGTATTTTCTCGATCAGGTGGAGCAGCTCAACGCCGTCCACGTGAAGTACGAGGCCAAGAAAAAGGCCACGAACGCGATGGACTTCGACGATTTGCTCGAAAAGGCGCTCAAGCTCCTCAACGAACACGAGGACATCGCCGAAATCTACCAGCGCCAGTTTCAGTTCGTGCTCGTGGATGAGTATCAGGACACCAACCACATCCAGGCCGAGTTCGTGGACCGCCTCGCCGAAAAACACCAGAACATCATGGTCGTCGGCGACGACGCGCAATCGATCTACTCCTGGCGCGGGGCGGACGTGCAGAACATCATCCAGTTCCCCCGTCGCTATCCCAACGCCCGCACTTACAAGATCGAGACGAACTACCGCAGCGTCCCCGAAATCCTCAGCGTCGCCAACGCCTCCATCGAGGCCAACGAACAGCAGTTCCCCAAAAACCTGACTTCGGCCCGCGAGACCCGCTCGGTCAAGCCCGCGCTCATCGAACTCAACGACAGCAACCAGCAGGGCCAGTTCGTCACCCAGCGTATCCTCGAATTGCGCGACGAGGGCATCGAACTCAACGAGATCGCCGTGCTCTACCGCGCGCATTTCCACGCGCTCGAACTCCAGATCGAACTCACCCGCCACGGCGTCCCCTTCGCCATCACCAGCGGGTTGCGGTTCTTCGAGCAGGCGCACATCAAGGACGTGGCGGCGTTCCTCAAATTCGCCTCCAATCACGCCGACGAGGTCGCCTTCAAGCGCATCGTACGCCTCCTTCCCGGCATCGGTGGCGTCGCGGCGGACAAGATCTGGGCCGAGTTCGAGAAGGCGCTGGACGGACGCGACGCGGTGGACTCCTTCGCCGACGCCTTCGCCCACGCCAAGGTCGGGGCCAAGAGCGAGAAGATGTGGAAACAGTTCGTCCACACGCTGGAGGAAATCGCCCCCGGCGGGAAACTCATCGCGCCGTCCAGCGCCATTGAGAGCGTCGTCGAGGCCGTCTACGACGACTACGCGAAAACCAAGTTCCCCAACTACGAGGCCCGCCGCGAGGAACTCAACGTCCTGGCCAACTACGCCCGTCAGTACGGCGACCCGGCGGAGTTTCTCTCACAACTCGCGCTCGTCACCGCGCTGGAAACCGAGGCCGCCATCAACGCCGGCAGCGAGTCACGCGACACCGAGCGCGTGACGCTTTCCAGCGTGCATCAGGCGAAGGGTCTGGAATGGCGCGTGGTTTTCGTCATCAACCTGACGGAGGGTTCCTTCCCCGGCAACCGATCGCTCGAAAGCCCCGCCGCCATCGAGGAGGAACGCCGCCTCTTTTACGTGGCTGTGACGCGCGCCTGCGACGAGCTCTACCTCACCTACCCGTACATGCGTCTGAACGCCGGTTACGGCGACATGTTCCAGCGCCCCTCGCGCTTCCTGTTGGAAGTCCCTACCGAACTCGTGGAAAAGTGGGAAATCGAGAGAGCTTTTTGACCGCTCCGCCAGTTATTATGGAAATCCCGGCGGCGATTTTGGGTGACATCGCCTCCCTGCCGGCGCGTTCAGTCGTCGCGATTTCGGGCTACGGGGGTGCCGGGAAATCGACCGCGGCTTCCGCCATCGGGGAGATCCTCGACATCCCGCTAGTCGGTGTCGACGCGTTCATCATCGACCGGACCCGCGCCGACTACCGCCTCTGGGAATGCATGGACTTCGCCCGGCTCGAACGGGAAGTGATCGTTCCATTTCTCGATGGGCAGCCGGTCCGGTATCACGTCTTCGATTGGGAGACGAACACGGCGTGCGGCGTGCGCGAACTTCCTGCGGCCGAGCGTTTGCTGGTCGAGGGCGTCGGCCTTTTCCGCCCGGAGCTGTTGCGCCATTTCTCGCGGAAAATCTGGGTGCATTGTTCCTTGGAAGTAGCCGGCGCGCGCGGCAAAAAGCGGGATCGGGAGGTCTACCACAATCCACAGGACGAAGCCTGGGACGGCGTTTGGAAGCGCAACGACGAGGAATGCTTCCGCGCATTTCGCCCGCTGGCCGTCGCGGACCACATCTTGAATAACGACTATTTTTCCCCGGAGGTGTTGGGATAGCTGCCGAGCACCTTGAAGAAGCTGCACCGCGTTTCCAACGCCGCCAGCGCTCCGACGAGCGCTTCGTTCTGCCGGTGGCCCTCCACGTCGGCGAAGAACACGTATTCCCACGCCTTGCGCTTGGACGGGCGGCTTTCGATCTTACTCAGGCTCACGCCCGCGCTTTGCAACGGCTCCAGCGCGGCGAAGAGTGCTCCCGGTTGGTCCGACACGCCGAACAGCAATGAGGTCCGGTCCCGACCCGTCGGCGGGCAATCGCTCTGGCCGATGACCAGGAAACGCGTCGCGTTGTCGGCCTGGTCCTGCACGGCGGCGGCGAGGATTGTCAGGCCATGGACTTCGGCGACCATCGCGCCGGCGAGCGCGGCGGCATCGGTGGATCGGGCAGCCAGTTCGCCCGCGTCGGCTGTGCTGGCGACTTCGATCAACTCGGCCATCGGCAGGTGCGCGCGCAGCCATTGGTGGCATTGTCCCAGGACGCCCGGGTGACTGTAAACGCGCCGGATTTCCTCGCGCGGCACGCGCGCCATCAGGTGATGTTCGATGGGCAGCGCCACCTGCGCGCAGATGCGCAGGTCGCTCTCGATGAAAACGTCCAGCGTGTGCGTGACCGCGCCTTCCGTCGAATTTTCCACCGGCACCACGCCGTAATCCGCCCGGCCCCGCGCCACGGCGTCGAACACGTCGGCGATGCTCGGCTGCGAGAGGTAACGCACGCTCGCGCCGAATTTCCCGCGCGCCGCCTGGTGCGTCCACGTCGCCTCGGGGCCGAAGTAGGCAATGGCGAGATCTTTTTCCAGCGCGAGGGACGCCGACATGATTTCCCGGTAGATCGCGCGCAATCCGGCGGGCGGCAGGCGGCCGTCGAGCGCGGCGTTTTTGGCGGCGAGGGCGGTGAGAAGCGCCTCCTCGCGTTCGGGGGCGTAGATTTCGAGACCGCGCGCTTTTTTGAACTCGCCGACGCTGTGGACGAGGTCGGCGCGTGCGTTGAGCAGGCGGATCAACTCGGTGTCCACCGCGTCGATGCGGGCGCGCAAATCCTTCAGGTCCATCCCGGGCCGAACGTAACACGCTCCGTCGCCGGGACGCGAGCGGGGAAATGAGGTTCGGCCCGGTCACGCCGAAGGCGTTCCAAACCAAGGTAGGGATGGAGCTCCGAGTCGTCCGTGGATTCTTCTGGTAGGTTGTGACCGCAATGAGACGTATCCCGAACAAATCGACGGACGGCTCGGAGAGCCATCCCTACCTTGGGACGACACGGCATCGGAATGCCGTGGTCACGACGCTAGCGCAGGCGGAACGTTCGGCGCATTCTCCCCAGCGGCAGGTTCGGCCGAAGGGATTGCGACCGCCGCCCCGTCCGTCGGTGCGGCGGCAGGTTCGACGGTCTCCTGCTTGGCGAGCAAGGTCTGGCGCAGTTCGTCGAAGGCGGGCAATTCGTTCACGTCCTTCAACCCGAAATGCTCCAAAAAAAGCTGTGTCGTCGCGTACAACAGCGGCAGGGCGGGCAATTCGGCGAGCCCGGCGATTTGGATGAGCCCCCGGTCGAGGAGCGTCTGGATGACCCCGCCCGCGTCCACGCCGCGCACGGATTCCACTTCCGCGCGCGGCAGCGGCTGGCGGTAGGCGATGATCGCGAGGGTTTCCAGCGCGGGCGAACTCAACCGCGCCGGCCGGCTTTCGGGAAACAACTGGCGCACCCATGGCGCGCACGCCGCGACGCTGTTGAGCTGCCAGCCGACGACGGTCTCGGTGAGTTCAAAGGCGCGCTCGTCCTGCCGGTAACGCGCCGCCAGCGCCGAGAGCGCATCGAGGATTTCCTGTTCGCGGCTGCGCGCGAGGAGGGCGGCGGAGACCTCCTCCGTGAATTCGGCGGCCGACTTTAACGCCGCGCGCATCTCGGCGACGGTCAGCGGTTTGGGAGAGGAGAAAAGAAGGGCTTCGAGCACCTGCGACAACGTCATGGGGAAAGTCGGAACGCGGAACGCGGAACGCGGAACGCGGATGGCAGAAAATCAGGGAGGATCGTGCCAATGCAAGGCGGAATGCCGAAGGGCCAGCCGGGAGCAGGCCGCTCAGCCCCCCGTGGCGCCGCCTTCCGGCCGTTGCAGTTCCGCGTTCCGCGTTCCGCGTTCCGCGTTTCCGTAGATGAGGATTTCCTCGAAGGCGCTGGACTGCTCGACCCTGAGTTGTTTGAGGCGGATGAGTTCGAGCAGGGCGAGGAAGGTGACGACCAATTCCACCCGCGAGGCCGACGACTCGAACAACGCTGAAAATGCCAGCGGCGCGCCCTGCGCGCCCGCGACCAGCCCGCGAAGCCGCTCGATCTTGTCGGCCACAGTGTAATTTTCCTCGAAGATAACCGTGCTCGCGTCCTCGGCGGCGTTCGCGCGCTGCTCGTGCCGCCGAAGCATCCGCTGGAACGCCCCCAGCAAATCGAACACCCCCAGATCACCCAACGCCAGCGTGCCGGCCAGCAGTTCGTCGGCCTCCGAACGGTCCGGCGGCGCGGTCGGCGGACGCGCAAATAAGTCCAGCCGGCTGATTTCCACCCCTTGCAGGTGGCCGGCCACGTCCTTGAATTTCTTGTACTCGATCAACTGACGGATCAGGTCCCAATGCGGATCATCCTCGTCGGCGCTGTCGTCGGTGCCGGTCGGGCGTTGCTCGGGCGGCAACAGGCGGCGGCTTTTGAGAT